>CAKZNC010000104.1 GCA_937129385.1 uncultured Bacteroidota bacterium | reverse complement strand
CGTTGTACAGCCCAACATCGATCCGTATATGAAATTTGTCGACATGCCGCAGGCGGAACAGACCGCCTATCTCATGGACCAGGCTCGTTCGCTGGTGACCACATCAACGGATTATGTGGTGGGGCCTGAAACATTTATCAGTGGATACGCCTGGCACAGCCGGATGGATAGCAACGAGCAGATCAACAAGCTGTACGGACTGGTACAAGATTATCCCAATGTGAAATTTGTGATCGGGTCCATGACCGCTAAACGTTATGAACCAGGGGATTCCCTCTCAGAAAGCGCCAAGCCGGCGGCCGACAGCTCCTTCTGGTACGACACATACAACAGCGCATTGCAGCTCGACAGGACACACAAGATCCAGATGTATCACAAATCATTGCTGGTGACCGGTGCAGAATGGATGCCCTCCTTCAGAAGGTTGAAGTTCATGCAAAAGATCACCGTAAACCTGGGCGGCATCTCACGCAGTCATGGCACCCAGCCTGAACGCGATGTGTTTGTGAGTCCGCAGGACGGACTGAAGGTGGCGCCGGTGATCTGCTGGGAATCGGTCTTCGGTGAGTATGTGACAAAATATGTGAAGAACAAGGGAGCGAACCTGATCTTCATCATCACCAACGACGGTTGGTGGAAAGACACCCCTGGTCACAGGCAGCACAACAGCTTTGCACGGCTACGTGCCATAGAGACACGCCGCAGCATCGCCCGGTCGGCCAACACCGGTATCAGCAGCATCATCAATCAGCGCGGGGAGATCGAGCAAAGCATCGGCTGGTGGAAACGCGGTGCCATCAAAGGTCAGCTCAATGCGAACGATCAACTCACCTTCTACACAAAGCACGGTGACTATATCGCCCGCATCGCCGCATTCCTCTCCGTCATCTTCGTCCTCTATGCCTTCGTCCGCAAACGCGCCCTGAATAAAGACCCGTTTATATCGAAAATTGCAACGCAGAAGAATAAAACCAAAAAACCATGAGTCGATCGCCAGCCTTCAGCCGCAGTCTTCAGCCTTCAGTGGGATGCAGTGCGCCTTATGCTTCGATATAACTGTTTGCTCTGCGACCTGCTCCGTGCTACTCCGCGTCCTCTGCGGTTCAACCCTCCGTGTCCTCTGCGGTTCAACCCTCCGTGCCCACTGCGGTTCAACCTTATGAGCGAAGCGAACCTTCGTGGTACTTTGAGCAGCTTTGCGTACCTTCGTGTAACAACTCTTAAATCCATAAACTCATATGTTCAAGAAAATTTCTCCCTTTGATCTGACAGACAACACCTTTAAACTCCTCGACAAAGACTGGATGCTGGTCACCGCAGGCACGAAAGAGCATTGCAATACGATGACCGCCAGCTGGGGTCACCTCGGCATCATGTGGAACCTCCCTGTGGCCATCTGCTACATCCGCCCACAACGCCACACTTTCGGTTTTACCAACCAGTATGAAGATTACACCCTTACATTCTTCGAAGAGAAAGACCGCGATATCCTGAAATTCTGCGGCAGTAAATCGGGCCGCGACCATGACAAGATCGCTGAAACCGGACTCATTCCCCTGGAGACGGAGACCGGCAACATCTATTTCGAACAGGCACGCCTCGTACTCGAATGTAAAAAGATCTACCAGGACGACATGAAAGCCGAAAACTTCGTCCGCCCCGAGATCGCCCGAAAAAACTATCCGAAGAATGATTTTCACCGTTTCTACTTCGGGGAGATTGTGGATGTGCTGGCGAAGGGGTAGGAGGTAGCTGCACTGCGTAATGCGTAGGGCTTAGTGAGTGACACATCGGCTTAACTATATACTCTGCGAAAACTCTGCGCCACTCCGCGGTTAACCCC
>CAKZNC010000103.1 GCA_937129385.1 uncultured Bacteroidota bacterium | reverse complement strand
CACGATCACCTTGGCACAGGCGGCCGCGGTTCCTCGTCCAGGCGGCAGGACACGGTGGCCGTGCACTATGGGGCCGATGACAATGCTTCAGGCGTCTCCGGGGTAATTGAGCTGGCACAGCACCTGGTGAGCCGTTCACCCGACAGGAGTTTCCTGTTTGCGACATTTGCGGCCGAAGAGATGGGACTGCTGGGATCCAAAACACTGGCAGAAAACCCGGTGATCGATCTTGAAAAGGTGCAGGCGATGATCAACCTGGATATGATCGGCCGGCTCAACGCAGAGCGGCAATTGCAGATAGGCGGCGTGGGTACGTCGCCACGTTTCAGACAGATCATCGATTCGATCAACCGCGATTATGGGTTTTCCATCGCATGGTCTGAAGCCGGATTCGGTCCGTCCGACCACGCCTCCTTCTATGCAAAGGATATCCCGGTGCTATTCATCTCTACAGGGGCACACAGGGATTACCATACCCCGGATGATCGTGCCGACAGGATCAACTTCGACGGGATGCAGGAGGTGCTGTATTTTGTTTCAGACCTTGCTTATGAACTGGCCGGGCTGGATGAGAAACTTGCCTTCACCTTGGCAGGTCCGAAATCCTCCTCGGGGTCCAGGGGCCGGGAGGGAATGATTACATTCGGACTCATGCCGGATGTGATGTATGACGGCAATGACGGGATGCCTGTATCCTTTGTCACGGAAGGAAAACCGGCGGCGATCGGGGGAATGAAAGGTGGCGATATCATCACTGCTGTTGACGGAAAAACCATTGGAAATGTCTACGATTACATGGAACGGCTGTCTGAACTCAAGGAGGGACAATCGGTCGTTGTCACAGTAAAGAGAGGAGGAGATACACTTGACCTGTTACTTAAACTTTAATTGGAAATGCTCCTCATTGGAATTAGATTTTAAACGATAATATATACCTGTGAAATGAAGATTTTACTGAAAAAGACTCTGTATTGGTTCATTGCATTCTTTGTTACGATCGCAGCTGTCATTTATCAAAGGATGACAGGCCCCACCTACCCGGTGGATATTACCATAACTACAGATACGACTGATTATAAATTTGATCTTCCCCGTTCCCATGGCGGCGAGACCGACTGCCTGGTGGAAATTGAAGTGCCTGTAAGTTTTAGTGGAGAGATCGTCTACAGGAGGTTTCCGACTGCAGAACCCTGGGATACCATTGAATTGATGCGTGTCGATGACCATCTCATTGCCTATTTGCCGCAACAACCTCCTGCCGGTAAACTGGAATACCATGTGAACCTGCGTGAATACGACCGGCCCATTGAACTTGGCCTGGAGGAGAACATCGTGATCCGCTTCAAGGGTGAGGTGCCGACCTGGGCCCTGATGCCGCATGTCATCTTCATGTTCCTCGCCATGTTATGGTCCAACGCAACAGGCATACAGGCGCTTACAGGTATTAAAGCATACAAGCGCAATGCCTTCATCACGTTGATCCTGTTCGTGGTGGGCGGACTCATCCTTGGGCCCGTCGTTCAGAAGTATGCTTTTGGTGCCTACTGGACCGGCTGGCCTTTCGGCGAGGACCTGACCGATAACAAGGTGCTTGCCTCGGTCATTGTGTGGATCGTAGCCATCCTGGTCGACAGGAAAAAGGACCGCCCCTGGCTGGTGATCGCGGCCGCCCTGTTCCTTTTCGCCATCTACATGATCCCGCACAGCATGCGCGGGTCTGAACTGGATTACGGATCCGGACAGGTGGTCACAGGTATGATGCTGCTCCTTCCCTGGATTGCGCAGGGAACAAGGACCAGCGGAGAATTACCAAAATAGTCGATCAACTGCTCAAACCCCAGCTATATCTATGAAAAAAATCCGAATCATTACCTGCCTGCTGCTCTTCATGCTTTTCGCTCCGCTCCACTCCAAAACCATCTGGGTACATCCGGAGGGAGCCGACGATGCACCGGGAAACGAATCACAACCCCTTCGTTCGGTGCAGGCTGCGCTGGACCAACCCGGGTACGATACCGTGGTGTTGATGAACGGTACCTTCAGAATCGACCAGCCGATTCGTATGCGCCGGTCCGGAACACCCGGCAACAAACTGGTGATCATGGCACAGAAGCAGCACCAGGCCATCATTGATGCCGGAGATTATACCCTGGAGGCAGGTTCTGGAAAAACCCCGAACAGGAGTGGAATTGCAAGTTTTCACTTCGGAGAGGTGCATCATCTCCTGATCGAAGGGATCCAGGTGCATAACTCACATGGAATGGGAATCGCACTTGCCCACGGTGCATCCAACATTATCCTCACCCATTGCAGGGTGGTCAATTCGTTCAATTCCGGTATCGGACTGTGGTATTCAGACCAGGTGAAGGTGTTGCACTGTGAAGTGACCGGGGCGAACCGTCAAGATATGAAAACCGACCTGGACCGCCTTGGGCGGGAAGCTCCGCATGAGGCACTCACCATCGCCGGTGCCACCCATTTCGAAGTGGCATTCAACGAGGTGCATCACTGCGACAAAGAGGGAATTGACTGCAAGGAGGTGAGTTCCCACGGGATCATTCATCACAACTACATGCACGATCTGCCAAGGCAGGGATTGTATGTCGATTGCTGGTTCGGGTTGCTCCAGGACGTGGAATTCAGTCACAACATTGTGCACGATTGTGAATGGGGCATGGCGATCTCCGGCGAGGGGCTGGATGCCTCCATGCGGAACATCCGCATCCACCACAATCTCTTGTACGACAACCGCGGGTCCGGGATCTTTTTCGGTGTCTGGGGACACGACGAACCGCGCGACAGCATCTTCATCTATAACAATACCATTGCAGGCAATGGCAGTAAAAATCACTGGGCAGGCCCTGTGGGCGGAATAGATATTCGCTCCACCAGTCTGACCAACACCGCCATATACAACAATATCTGCCACGATAATTTTGCCTATGAGATTGGGTGTTCGCTGGAATCTGAGGAGAGGGAAGCCTGGCAAAAGGAGAACGGGATCATTGTGACCCATAACCATTCGGGCAACTATAAATCCATGCCTGAACCGCCCGGTGCTTATGGGAGTGTTTATGGATTTTGGGGAGATGAGCCTTCCAAAGGTGATCCATACTTCTCCCCTGCCCCCGGTTTCAGTATCTTCCCTGGATCGCCGGCATTGCGAAGTGGCTGGCCCGGTGCCCCGTTTGGAAGAAGCCTGGCCATCGGGAGGTAACCGCTTGTATAGATAAACTTGAATAACTATCTTCAACCACTCAAAAAAACAGAACGACAGACATGAAAAAATACCAGTGTACCGTTTGTGGATTTGTATATGACCCGGTGGAGGGTGATCCCGATTCAGGAATTGCTCCAGGTACCCCTTTTGAAGAGATCCCGGATGACTGGTCCTGCCCGGTATGCGGAGTTACAAAGTCGGAATTTGAACCTATTGAATAAACTATTTCCTGGCTGGTACCTCTTTCAGGATCGCCAGGAGAAAATCCCAGAACTTATCAACTGTCTCAATATCAATCTTTTCATCTGGTGTATGCGCCCCCTTTATGGTGGGCCCGAATGAGATCATGTCCAGACCCGGATACTTTTCCAGGAACAATCCACACTCAAGTCCGGCATGAATAGCTTTCACCTCCGGTGCTGTTCCGAACAGGTCTTTGTAAACCTTTTCAGAGATTTTGAGAATTTGTGAAGAGGTATCGGGGGTCCACCCCGGGTAGCCATCTGAGTGTTTCACTTCGCCACCGGTCAGGCTAAACAGTGCCCCCATCCTGTCAGCAATATCCTGCTTTGCAGAATCGACGGAGCTGCGCTGACTCGTAAGCAATTCGATATATTCCGGATTCTCGTCACGCAATACCGCCATATTGGTGGAGGTCTCCACCAGTCCGGATATATCCCTGCTCCACCCGATCACGCCATGCGGACAGGCATAGAGCATGTTCATAAGCTTCCGCTGAAAACTTCGCTTCCAGCTGAGCGCTGGTGTATCTGCCTGTTCCAGTGTCATTTTGAAGTTTGGCTCAACAGGCAACACCTCCCTGTTCAATTGCGCAGTAAATTTCTTTAAATGGGCCGAAAGCTCCCTCGCAGTGTCCGCCTTCATGACAATAACTGCGGCTGCCTCCCGCGGAATGGCATTTCTCAGCTTACCACCTGAAAAGGAGGAAATCCTGAATTTGAACTGCTGATCAAGATTCCAGAGCACCCGGTTCAAAAGTTTGATCCCATTGTAAAAACCCTTATGGATCTCATCTCCTGAATGACCTCCCTGGAGACCTTCAACACTGAGTTTCAGGGCCACCTGCCTGGATGCAACTTCACGGGTCTTCTTGCGAAAACGCCCCAGGGTATCGATCCCTCCGGCACATCCGATGAAGATCTCTCCCTCATCCTCTGAATCAAGGTTCAGCAATATCTTCCCCTTCATGAACCCTTCCTGAAGTCCGAATGCCCCGGTCATTCCCGTCTCTTCATCCACTGTAAACAGACATTCGAGCGGACCGTGCTCGATGCGATCGGAAGCCAGGATCGCCATAGAAGCAGCAATACCGATCCCATCGTCTGCTCCCAGGGTTGTGCCTTTTGCAGTTACCCAACCGTCTTTGATCACTGCTTCGATTGGATCCTTTGAAAAATCGTGATCAATATCAGGAAGTTTTTCGCCCACCATGTCAATATGACTCTGCAGGATGACCGTCTCCCGGTCTTCGTATCCCTTAGTTGCAGGTTTTGTGATCAGGCAATTTCCAGAGCTGTCTTTTTTAAAATCCAGTTGCTGTGATTTGGCAAAATCTTCCAGGTAGGCAATGATCTTCTCCTCGTGTTTTGACAGTCTTGGTATTTCAAGTATCTCTTTAAAATATCGCCAGATCTCCTCAGGCTTCAAATTATTCATTTACAATACATTATGAAATTGCACTTAAAATATGTTGTGCAATATTATTTTGAAAAACATGATCTACAACAAACACCGGTCACCCGGGAGTTTATATATTTATCAAAGATAATAATCTTAACGAAATCGCCCTAAAAACCTTGGAAAGATGAAGCAACCAACCATCGTGACACTGCCCGGTGACGGGATCGGAAAAACTGTTCTCAACGAGACACTCCGGCTGCTGGAAGCAGCTGGATTTAAAGCTGATTATATTGAAGGAGATATCGGCTGGGAGTTTTGGAAAACGGAAGGAAATCCATTGCCCGACCGCACGATCAGATTGCTGGAAGAGCATCATATCGGTCTGTTCGGTGCCATCACCTCCAAACCCAAAGATGAAGCCCTGGATGAGCTCGATCCCGGTCTGCGTGAAATGGGACTTGTCTATTCCAGTCCGATCGTTGGCCTCCGTCAGCATTTCAACCTGGATGTTTGCATCAGGCCATGCCGGACTTACAAGGGCAATCCCCTCAACTTCATCCGGCGGGGACCCGGCGGGGAGATCGAAGAGCCGGAGATCGATGTGGCGATCTTCAGGCAGAATACAGAAGGTTTGTATGGTGGCGTCGAGTGGAGCAATCCGCCCGACCTGGTCTACCAGGCACTTTCGTCCCATCCGAAGTTTCAAAAGAACTTCTCTTCCGTCCCCCGGGAAGAACTCTCGGTTTCGACGCGGATTTTTTCAAAGAAAGCAACGGAAAGGATCCTCCGGGCAGCATTCAACCATGCAAGGAAAAATGGATACAAGAGCGTGACTGTATGTGAGAAACCAAATGTGATCCGTGAGACCTCGGGGATGATGTACAAAATGGCACGCGAGATCCAGGCGGCTGACTTCAGTGAAATCGAGTTGTGGAATACAAACATCGATGCCCAGATGATGTGGCTCACCAAGAATCCTGAAAATTATGGCGTCATCGTTGCGGGCAACATGTTCGGGGATATAGTCTCTGACGGATTTGCCGGGCTGATCGGCGGACTCGGATTTGCGTGCAGTGCGAACATCGGGGAGCAGGTGGCTGTATTTGAGCCTACCCATGGCTCAGCACCGAAATATGCCGAGTACGACATCCCGATTGTCAACCCCATCGCCATGTTCGAATCGGCCTGCCTGATGCTTGATCATATTGAAGAACCAGGGATAGCGAAAAGGATCCGCAAAGCCATTGCCAGGGTCATCGCCCAGGGAAAGGTGCGGACCTATGACATGATGAAATTGCCCGGAAAGGAAGATGTGGTGCAGAATGGAGCGGC
>CAKZNC010000102.1 GCA_937129385.1 uncultured Bacteroidota bacterium | reverse complement strand
GATCTCACGTATCATTTCAATGTTGAACGCATTGTGCACCTCAGGACGGTCCAGTACAATGTGACCGGTCATCGATTCCACAAAATCATTGATATAGGTTCGGTTCTGTCTCATTACATTCTGTATACACCATGTTGTGGTTTGCTGAATTTCCGGTTCAGGGTCATGGAGATTGAAAGGGCCAGTATCTTCCTGGTCTCTGCAGGCTCGATTATCCCGTCATCCCAAATCCTGGATGAGCTGTAATATGCTGAGCCTTCCCGTTCATATTTCTCCAGGATTGGTTTGCGGATCGCGTCCCTCTCTTCAACTGTTAATATCTTTCCTTTTGCTTCCAGCTGGTCCTCCCTGATGGTTGCCATCACATCAGCGGCCTGTTCTCCTCCCATAACCGAGATACGCGCATCTGGCCACATAAAGAGCAGGTTCGGATCATAGGCCCTGCCAGACATTGCATAGTTGCCTGCCCCGAATGATCCACCCACAATCACCGTGATCCTGGGAACCCTGGAATTTGCCACCGCATGGACCATCTTAGCTCCATCTTTGGCAATTCCGCCTTGTTCATATTTTTTTCCGACCATAAACCCTGCAATATTTTGCAGGAAGATGATTGGAATACCGCGGAAATCGCAGAGTTCGACAAAATGTGTCCCTTTCAGGGAAGATTCTGAAAACAGAACACCGTTGTTGGCAATGATCCCCACCGGGTACCCCATGATATGTGCAAATCCGGTAACAAGTGTCGTCCCATAATTTTTTTTAAATTCTGAAAATTCACTCCCGTCCACCAGCCGGGCAATGATCTCCCTTGCATCATAAGGTTCTCTTGGAGATACCGGAATGATGCCAATAAGGTCAGCCGGATCGTAAAGGGGTTCACGTATCTTTTTCAGGTCCAGTTTCTGACGCGCAGGTGACTGTATGGTTTCAAATATATTCCGGCAGATCAGCAGTGCATCCCTGTCATCTTCGGCCAGGTGGTCGGCTACACCCGACATGGAGGTATGTACTTTCCCACCACCAAGTTCTTCGGCAGAAACGGTCTCCCCGGTGGCCGCTTTTACCAGCGGTGGCCCTCCAAGGAAAATGGTCCCCTGGTCCCTGACAATAATTGTCTCATCACTCATTGCCGGCACATAGGCGCCACCCGCGGTACAGGAACCCATGACAATTGCGACCTGGGGAATTCCGTTGGCAGAAAGCTGCGCCTGGTTATAAAATATCTTTCCAAAATCATCCTTGTCGGGAAAAACATCTGCCTGGTTGGGAAGGAATACACCTCCTGAATCAACAAGGTAGACAGCAGGAAGATGATTTTTCAGTGCGATCTCCTGCGCACGGATATGTTTTTTTATTGTCTCACGCACATAGGTGCCACCTTTTACGGTTGCATCGTTGGCAATGATGATTGTCTCCTTTCCATGGATAAGGCCTATTCCGGTAATGATCCCGGCTGAAGGAAATTCATTGTCGTATTGCCCGTAGGCAGCAAGGGAGGACAATTCCAAAAAGGGTGTGTTGGGATCAAGTAGCAGGTTGATACGGTCACGGGCAAGCAATTTCCCCCGTGAGGTGTGCCTTTCTATTGCCCCGGCAGAACCTCCGGCGGTCACCCTGGTGAGGATCATCCGATAATCTGCAAGCTTTGAGTCATGATACTTTTTCCTTTTCTCAAACTCTTTCGATGCAGTTTTGATATGTGAAACGAGCTGTTGCACTAAAATCATTTTTTACTACTGCAATAACACGATTCGGACGATTTTGTTTAAATTTTACATCAATAAGTCTAAACAAAGCTAAACAGATTAATATACAGATCTACCTCTGCAGGTGCACTGAAAATATTTAATCGCCTGGTTAATTGTCTGCTTTCCGGAATTCTTCATTCGGATCCAGGTGAAGGTACCGGGACAATCTTTTCACCCCTATATAGAAGGGAATGGTATCTATAAGCGCAGAAACCATTTTAAACATATAATTTGAAAGGATCAGGATGATTAATCCGTGGGCCACGGTTTCTCCGGGTTTGATATGTATGGCATCTGAAAAGGAATAGGTAATCAGAATCACTGCTATAGAGTCAACCATCTGGCTGGTGAGGGTTGAACCATTGTTCCTGAGCCACAAGGCCTTTCCCCTGGTGAGTTTTTTCAGCATATGGAATACCTGCACGTCAACGAACTGGGCAGTGAGGTAAGCGATCATCGATGCTGCAGTAGCCATGCCCGTCAGCTTCCTGATATAGAAAAAACTGTAATTGGGATGTGCAATATCGGGAAGGCCATCGGTTCCCAGTTCCGGATGGGGAGGAAGTGCACCTCCGAGCCAGAGAATAAACAGGACCCAGATATTCAGGATCAGTCCGACCCACACCACTGTATTGGCACGTCTTCTTCCGTATAACTCACTTATAAAATCAGTACAGAGAAATGTGATGGGGTAGGGAAGTACCCCTACAAAGACAACGAAGGGGATATGAAGATCTCCGATATTAAATGAGAGGTTGATCTGCCGTGAAAGCCCCAGGATATTGAGCACAGCAAGGGTTCCGAGGAATACCCCGGATAGTATAATGAATACCAGTTCACGCCTGCGGGCAATTTTTTTATCTACCCCTTCATCAGGTCCAAACATTTGTTCAGGTTAAGGTATAGATTCTAAAATTATCATTTTTTTTTACAATAGTACCTACCGGGTATTCAATTCTCCCTGCAGATTGGTGCTACAAACATGACGAAATCATATTTTAAACCTGCTGTTGGTCCTGTTTAGTCAAGAAACGCCGAAGTTTCATCTATAATTAAAACAAACCTCAACGGTGATATGCATGGAAGTACTGATAATTTTGTATTTTGTTCCGTCCAAAACTAACTGCGAACAAATGCCTGTAAGCATTTCCAAGGCACTAAACATTGAAAAGGAAGAGAGGGGGATCGTATATCTCCTGCTCACCCAGTCGGTATTCCTTGGAATCTTTGCAGGAGCGTTGGATGTGGGTGCCAATGCATTGTTCCTGAATGTTTACAGTGCTGAACTGATGCCACGGGCATTTATGATATCAGGTGCGGTGGGCATCGTATTCACTTCGGTTTACACCTATCTGCAAAAGCGTCTTCCCTTTAAGTTGTTTACAGTTCTAAACTTGCTGGTAACGATTTTATTAACGGCAGCTCTCAGGATCGGCTATGGTATGAGTGATGATCCATGGCTTACATTTGCACTGCTTGTATTGATGGGACCTCTGATCATTATCAGCATGCTCGGATTCTGGGGAACGGCGGGACGTTATTTTTCTCTGCGTGAGGGTAAAAGGTTGTTCGGGATCATTGATACAGGGTCGATCGTCGGGATGATCCTTGCCTTTTATGCAGTTCCAGTCCTTGTTCGTTTCGACTTTAACGTATACGATACTTTGCTGATCGGACTTGGAAGTCTTCTTTTTGCACTCGTCTTTCAGCTGGTCGTGTTGAGGAGATTCGAATTTACTGCCAGGCAGACTGATTCCAGGGAGAAGAGCCGGAAGACTGGATTTTTCAGTTTATTCAGGAAACGGTACACTTCCCTGATGGCATTTTTTGTTGTCCTGAGTGTGATCAGTGGATTTTTCATCCATTATTCTTTCATGTGGGCCACCGAGGCGAACTATGACAATAACAGGGAACTCACCAGTTTCCTGGGTGCTTTTTTTGGAACCATGATGATTTTCACAGTGTTCATAAAAAGCACACTGTATGGCTGGTTGATGAAAAATTACGGTCTGCGTATTACCTTGCTGATCTCACCGGCCCTTCTTCTGATTCTCACCGTAATTGCTTCTCTTGTTGGCGGGGTGTTCGGATATGCTGCAGAAGCTGCGAGTTTCACTCTTTTCTTCCTGGTGATTGCCCTGTCTAAGCTTTTTAACAAGTCGTTGAAAGATGCTATTGAAAGCCCATCGATGAAGATCCTTTACCAGTCACTGGATTCAGGGGAGCGATTTGATGTTCAGGCCAGGATCGATGGTGTGGTCAATGAGGTTACTGCTTTTACATCCGGACTGATCATGGCAGGTTTACTGCTGCTTAGTTTTGTAAATGTGATTCACTTCTCATACATCCTCATTGCATTGCTCATCTTGTGGGTGATCCTGGGATATACCCTTTACAAGTCATACAGAAACACTCTGAATGAAACACTTGCCAGTGCCAGGGAATCGAATATCGAACAGGATCAGTCAAAAAAGACAACCACACCTTCGCTTCCCGAGTCGCCAATGTACAGTGAGATCCTCAACCTGGATCCCTATTATTATCATTTCGTCAGCGATGAATTGCTGGAAGAGGTGTTGCGATTTCCCTCACCTGAAATGCAAAAGATGGCGTGGAAGTATATTTCCCGGACATTGTATCCCTGCAGAGAAAAATTGGCCGACGAGGTGTATAATGAGACATCGGATATAGCGCTTCGTCAGATCATTGACCAATACCGGGAACGGTTGAAGCGACCAGGAAAATCCCCTGAAAAAGCATTTGCTTCGGAGAACAAAGAGATGATATTATCAGCTTTGCTTCAGACAGTTGAAGATGGCGATACATCACAGGTTCCGCACATCATTGCAATGCTTCGCGACCGGGACATCGATCTGCGTTCGGCAGCAATCGAAGCAGCTGGGAGGCTAGGGGTAAAGGAGCTTGGCAGTTACCTGGTGGATTATCTTGGTCATCCGCATCTGTACATAGTCTCCTGGTCGGCGTTGGTACGGATCGGTGATGTGGTCCTGGAAAACCTGGAAAATGCATTTCATAAGACCGGTACTGAGACGATCGTTCGATTACGGATCATCCGGGCGATGATCGCCATTGGTGGTAGCAAGGCCAATGAATACCTGTTCAGTAAGATTGATTTCCACCAGCGAGAGATCAGGGAGGCAGTCATTCATGGATTGTATGTCAATGAATTCAAACCCGGGGAGAAAGAGCGAACACTCCTGCACACCATCATCTATGATGTTGCCCTTGCCGGGGCTGGTAATATTGCAGCCGAATATGTAACCAGGGAAAACGATCCTGACAGCAATCTCCACGATGCGATCCTGGAAGAGCAGCGACGGACCGATCACTTATTATTTACTTTGCTGAGCATCACATATGACAGGAGTGCAGTTGAACACGTGCAAAAGAGTATTGAGGATACAGAGAATGAAGGTGCCGGGTTCGCACTTGAATTGCTGAACCTGATCGTTGAGGATGAATTATTTGCATACCTGGAGCCTTATTTTGATGACCTTTCCGTGCCGGAAAAAGTGCGACGTCTTCAGAATGAAATGCCGGTAGAGATCCCTTCATATGAATCTCTTTTGATTGATCTCCTGAACAGGGACGGTCTGTATACAGGAGAGTATCTCAAGCTATGCACCATTGAAGCGATCAGGCTGGATGAAGAAGCGGATGCAGGACGATTTCTTGCAGCACAGGTATTCAATCCTGACAGGATCATAAGCAAATCAGCTGCGGATGTATTGTTATTGAAGGACAAAACCCTATTCGAAGAGGTAAATGGCAGATTTCAGTTGTATCACGGGAAGTTGCCGTTTGATAATCCGGCAATCGGGGATCTTTCCGGAAAAGGCATGATCGGATTCGTGGAGTCATTGCATACCTGGAATGTTTTTGATTCGCTCGACAGGGAGGTATTATTGAAGTTGGTGAAAGTCCTTCGGCCTGTAGGTGAAAATAATATTCATGATCCGGACAAGGTGTCCCTTATCAGGAATCCAAGTGCCGGTCAAGGGTTGATCCGGCATGGTATTGTGATAAATATCACGGACTATCCTTCGGTTTTGGAACAATTAGATTATCTTGCATCAGAGCCGGAATTCACTCTTTTACAGGCAGAGCGGGAGGAGTTCAGGAGACTGTTATTTGATATTCCTGAATTTCTGGATGTCTGCACAAGCCTGTTCAATGATAAGGAAATCGCAACATTTATTAAAACCTAAGTAACCAGATAATACATTGGCAAAGCGTACCACGATATTCAATCAGCTGATCCTGAATGTAGTCATCCCTGCAATACTTGCCCTGCTGGCCCTTGGCGTGATCAATGTTCAGCAGACATGGAGCATCCTTGAGGAATCCAGCGAGAACAAAAGTCGGATCATCAGCCAGGAGATCAGGCAGATCCATGAGATGCAGGATATGGCAATGCGTATCCTTGAAAGGCAGATTGAGCCTGCGCTCAAAGCTCACAGTGAACTACTGGTAAATGAGGTGTTCAGTAATACAGACAACATTGAATCTGCAGACCTTGATGCCATCCGGAGACAGATCGGCATGAATCCTGAGGATCAGGACATATATGTGATCAACAGGGAGGGCATTGTAGTAAACACAACATTTGAACCAGACCTTGGACTGAACCTGGTCGAATTTGGCGAGGAGCACCAGGTGATGCTTGAAAAGGTCTGGCAGGATAATGCTTTCCTGAGTGAGAAATTCACCATCGAGAACTCTACAAAGCGTTTAAAAAAGTTCACCTACATACCAACCAACGATGGGGAGTACCTGATTGAACTGGGCGTTTATTCTACGCAGGCAGACAGCATCATTGATTTTGTGAAGGAGCGGATGAACAACATGTCTGAGAAACAGAACAATATTATATCCGTTGACCTGTTCATCGGCAAAGAGAATCCATTGTGTCTGAATGGAGATGCCAGGATCGATTCAGCATTTGTCGATGAATACAGGGAGGTGATGGAGACCCGGCAGCGAATCACTATCGATGACCGGCACGCCAAACCACCTGTGCGACGGGATTTTATATTCCTCGACAGAAAGAATACAAGTCTGTATAAAGAGTCAGTAATCAGGATCATTTCAGAAACAAGTCAGGAGATTGCTGTGTTGCGTAAGGAATTGTTTAAATTCCTGCTGGTCTTTTCGATCACAGTATTGATCGTGGTGATCCTTCTATACAGGAAAACGAAGGTGATCACCAACCCCATCAAGAAGCTCGTATCCAATGTAAACAGGATCACAGCAGGTCACATGAATGAGCGCGCCGAGGTGGTTGGCAACAATGAGATCACCTCGCTGTCTGAGCAGTTCAACCAGATGATCGCAGAGCTAGAAAGTTATTACAATGAACTGGAGCAAAAGGTAAAGGAACGTACCGCAGAGGTAGTTGCCCAGAAGGAGGAGATTGAAGCGCAGCGGGATACCCTCAGGGAACAGCGTAACTTACTGGCCGAGGTGAATGACTCCCTGCAAAAGGCATACGATGAGATCGAAGACAGCATCCATTATGCGAGCAGGATCCAGAAGGCGATCCTTCCGCCGGATGATTACTTGCAGAAGGTGATTCCCAATGCATTCTTTTTTTACAAGCCCCGCGATATTGTAAGTGGAGATTTCTATTGGGTGGCATCCAAGAACAACAAAGTGATAGTCTCTGCAGTGGATTGCACCGGTCATGGTGTTCCGGGAGCATTCATGTCTATTGTTGGGAACAACCAGTTGAACTATGCTCTGAATGTTGAAAATGAGACGCAGCCCTCTAAAATTCTCAGGATACTGGATGACGGGGTGACTGAAACCCTTCGTCAAACGCAAACAGAATCCATCCAGGACGGGATGGACCTGGCGATGGTCACCATTGATAAGAAGAGCAAAAAACTGCAGTATTCAGGTGCATTTAATCCAATGATCCTTGTGAGGGATGGTGAGCTTATGAAATGCAAAGCAGACAGGATTCCAGTCGGAGGTCATATCATAGAAGCAGAGAAGAACTTCACGAACAATGAAATAACATACCAGGATGGAGATATGATCTACATGTATTCCGATGGGTATCCCGATCAGTTCGGTGGACCAAAAGGCGGGAAATACATGACGGGCAAGTTTATTAAATTTCTGCATCAGCTCGCGGGGCACCCTGTGGAAAAGCAATACCAGTTGCTTGACGAAGAACTGAAAAGCTGGATGGGGGATGAGCCCCAGATCGATGATATTCTGGTAATTGGAATCAGACTATAGCATAGTATAAACAAGTTTATATGAACAGCAGCCCCGATCAGCCAGGTGAAATTTTTAATCCTTTTCCGGGGTTACGTCCTTTTAAGCAGGATGAGGCCCATCTGTTTTTCGGAAGGGAAGGCCAGAGTCAATCTGTCCTTAAATCCCTGTATACCCATAATTTTGTCGCCGTCACCGGTGCATCAGGAAGCGGTAAGTCTTCACTGATCTACTGTGGCGTGATTCCCGAGTTGAGATCACAGCACGGCAAGGACTGGAAGGTAGTCTCTGCGCGTCCTGGCACCCATCCGGTCAGTAACATGCTGAATGTATTTTCAAACATTTTTAAGGGCAGGGTAGATGATGGGGACGCGAAGAAATTGATAGAAGGCGGACTTTCGTTCAGGGAGTGGTTGAAAAGAGTGTTGAAGAAGGATGAGAAACTCCTGCTTGTGGTTGATCAGTTTGAGGAGATCTTTCGTTTCAGGCGCATTGGTTCAACTGAGCAGACAGCCATGGAAGCGGAACGTTTTGTTGCAATGATCTACGAAGCATGTGCCGATCCTGCGAGCATGGTGAAGGTAGTGATTACCATGCGTTCAGATTTTATTGGTGAATGTTCAGTTTTCCAGGATCTCACTGAGCTCATTAATCTGAGCAATTATCTTATTCCGCAGATGACACGTCAGGATTTTCGCAAGGCGATCGAGGGTCCTGTTTCTGTGGGGGGAGCCGGCATTGAACCCGAACTCGTGGAGCAATTGTTGGATGAGCTGGGTGATGATACGGACCAGCTTCCTGTGCTTCAGCATGCCATGATGCGCACATGGGAGTACTGGCAGTTACAGAATGATCTTGCAAAGCTGATATCTGTAGGGGATTACGAAGCGGTGGGCCGCATGGAGAAAGCACTTTCAGATCATGCGAATGAAGCCTACGATGAGCTGGATGAACAACAACGGATCATTTGTGAGCGTCTTTTCAAGACCATCACTGAAAAAGGGGGCGACAACAGGGGGGTAAGGCGTCCGGCAGCCATCAAAAGAATCGCCGAGATATCAAGATGCAGGAGTGAAGAGATCATACATATTGCAGAGGTATTCAGATCAGGGAGCAGAACCTTTCTCACGCCCTATCAGCCTGTGGAACTGACAATTGACACTGTCATAGATATATCCCATGAATCCCTGATGCGTATCTGGGACCGGCTGCGGTTGTGGGTGGACGAAGAGGCTGCCTCTGTGCACATGTACAAACGGCTCTCTGAAGCTGCCGCACTTTACCAGCAGGGGACCGCCGGGTTGTGGCGGCCACCGGATCTTCAACTGGCCCTGAACTGGAGAGATAAGCAGAATCCCACACCCACGTGGGCGGTGCAATATGATCCCGCATTTGAAAGGGCAATGGTATTCCTGGACAAAAGTGAGCTGGAGTACAGGAAAGAGGAGGAGAACAAGATCAGGCTTCAAAAGCGCAGATTAAGGGTGACAAGGATGTTTTCTCTTGTCCTTGGAGGAATTGCGGTCATTGCAATGGGACTGTTTCTATATACCCGGGACCTGAGTGCAAAAGCTGAGGCGGAGCGGATAAAGGCTGAGGTTGAGCGGGCGAATGCGGAAGAGAGTGCCAGGCAGGCGCGCATTGCCCAGGATGAAGCACTTGATGCAAAGGTACAGGCAGATGATGCCAGGGAAAAGGCTGAAGATGCCCTCGAACTGGCAGAGCAGAGAAGAATCGAAGCAGAAAATGCATCGGATCTGGCTGTGCGCCGACAACGGCAGGCCGACCGGAGTGCAAAGGAGGCTCTTGTGGCCCAGGCGCAGGCTCAGAAGAATTCTGAGCTGGCTGAACAGCAAAGAAAATTAGCAGTTGAGGCAAGCGAAGAGGCCCAAAGCCGACGCATGCTCTCCATCGCGAAGTCAATGGCAGTGAAGTCCCTCCAGATCGATCGGGATGATGATCCTGATCTGAAAGGACTCCTGGCATTACAAGCCTTTCTCTACAATGAGTCATTCAACGGACCAGAACATGAAGCCGATATCTATGCAGGTCTGTATGCCGCCAGGAAAGCTCTATTTGGTGAGAATTATAATGTATACGGGGGACATTCACAATCGGTCAAGGCAATAGAATTCATCCCAGGATCGCAACGATTTGTTAGCGGGGGAACCGATGGGAGAATCATTATACGTTCCCTTGGAGATCCTTCATCCAGCTCCCAGGTGCTGGTTGAAGAGGAGATGTTACTTGAAGCCCTTGCCATCAGTGCAGATGGAAAATACCTGGCTTCCGGGACCAGCAGCGAAGGAATCCATCTATACAATATCAGCGATACGGAGAGTACTCCGATCGTTCTATTTGGTCATGATGGCAGGATCAGGGATGTTGAGTTTGCACCCGATCCTGATGTTCTCTATTCCATCGGGATCGACAGGACCATCCTGAAATGGACAATCAGTGACCAGACACCTGAAGAGGTTGCCTCATCAGCCACACGATTCAATGATATCTGCCTTTCCCCTGACGGAAGGACCCTTGCTGCAAGTAACAGGATGGGTCATATCTTATTGATAGACCTGGAAGATCCTTCAGATCCGGATACCATCAAAGGAACTGTTTTAAACCCGGTGATCTCACTTGATTTCAGTGATGATGGTTCCTATCTGGCTGCAGGTGATCAGAGGGGAAATGTAAGGTTGTTTGAGGCCGGTTCATGGAATTTAATGACCAGTTTGCGTGGTAGTTCGGCCAGGATTGAAGCAGTCAGATTCAGTCCGGAAGGGAATTACCTGGCTTCAAGCAGTTATGATGGAAAGGTACTTTTATGGGACATGAATAGTCTGAATAATTCTCCTGTTACCATGGTAGACAACCGGGGATTTGTATTTACTGTTGCATTTGATCCCCGGGAGAATTACTTGTTAAGTGGAAGTAACACGATGAGAGCAAGGCCTGTAAGGGCAAGCATGCTGACAGAAGATTTTTGCACCGGGATCCGCAGGAACTTTTCAAAAGAGGAATGGGAAACCTATGTTGGTGAGGATATCACATACAAGAAGACCTGTCAGGAGTTACAATAAGATGAATAGATCATGAAGAAACTAGTTTTGTTTTTTGTAACCTCAATGATGTTGACCTCTCTTTCAGCACAGGAGGGTTGTGCTTTTATTCTTGAGGAGGCACAGGACATGTTCGATGCCGGATTGATCGAGACGGTTCCCGAAAAGTTGTCGGGCTGCCTGGAACAGGGCTTCACATCAGAAGAAAAGCTTCAGGCTTATAAACTGGTGATCCTTTCTTACCTGTATGATGATAACCTTGAAGATGCGGATCGTGTCATGCTTGAATTCCTTTCAGAATATCCCGCTTACGAATCGGTAGCTACCGACCCGCGGGAATTTATTGTTCTGATGGAGAGTTATGACCGGCGACCTGTTTTAATGATCGGGGGCAGCCTTGGGGCCAATTTTACATTTCCATTGGTCACCGGGAGATTGGGAACCTATAACTATGTCTCAAACGAAGGTAATTATCTGCCTGGCGGAGCGGGATTCCACGGATCATTCAGGATAAACAAGCGGCTAAATGAGCGATTTGGATTGTCCGGTGAGATAACTTTCAGTCACAACAGGTTTGATTTTTACCTGGACAATGAAACGGAAGAGCAGGTATTCACAGGAGAAATTACTGATTTTACAAAGATCGATTACTATGAGACACAAAACAGGCTCAGTATCCCTTTGAGTGTAAATTATCAAATAAATAGCGATGGATTGCGTGCGACAATTTTGATCGGCATGGCCCCAAGCCTATTGTTTACAGCCACAGGGGATGGTTACCGTGAATATGCTAATACCGATAAGACCAGGTACGACCCTGTAAATGTCTCCAATGTGGATATCATGTCCGTCAGGAGATTCCTGAACCTGGCTGCGTTTGCAGGTATTGGCCTGGAATATAAGGTTGGTCCCGGGGAATTATTTATGGATGCCAGGTTCTGCGTCCAGATGCTGAACCAGGTACCGCAAGGGTCAGACCGGTTTGTTCAGAAGCTTGCTTTTGAATCATTTTATGTGACTGATAACCTATTGCTGAACCATGTGACCATTTCGGCCGGATACATGTTCCCGATCTATCATCCAAAAAAGATTTTAGAATAAATGAAGCGCCATCTCCAAATCATTTGTGCAGTCAGTCTGGCCGTCCTTGCATCCTCCTGCACGGAAGAGATCTCTGATCTTCAAAAGGACGCTTTTATAAAGTTTTACGGCAGTTACCTTGGTGATGTTGGACGAGATGTACAGTCGATGGGTACTGAAGGGTATGCTGTTACGGGTACGGTCGTACCGGATTCAGTTGCCAGGATGGTGCTTATTCTCACCGATGAGGCGGGGAATCAGAAAGAAGGTTCGCCCATCGTTTATGGTGGAGATTACCAGACAGCAGGCAATGCGCTCCTCCTCCTTGGGGATGGTTTCCTGCTTGGAGGCACCCTGACCGACACAACTGCTGATGATGAATTTGAAACAGACATATTCCTGGTCAGGACGAACGAAGTAGGGGATACGATATGGACACGCCGGTTCGGTGGGGAGGAGAATGATGTTTTGAACCATGTGGTGCAGAGACATTCGGGAGGATTTGTCATTGCAGGAAAGAAAACCACAGATGAGGATGAGAACCTCTGGATCCTCATGGTGGACGAAGCGGGACAACTGATCTATGATCTTGAAGGGTCGGACCTGGATGATGACGATGAGGCCAATTTCATTTACAGGACAGCAGATGGGTATATCTGTGCGTGTACGTATGATGATGGTACAATGGAGGGTACGGATATTTACCTGATCAGTCTTGACGAAAACTGTAATGTGCTTGATGCCAGGGCATTTGGTGATGAGGATGACAACTTTGCGAGGTCAGTTGTTCGCATTGGCAATGATTATTATGTGATGGGGTACACAGAAAGTACTGTCACCGGATTAGATGAGACCAGGCTCTTCAGGTTTTCCGTGGAGAGTGGTGAGATTACAGCACCGGGACATTCTGCAACTATCTGGGCCAACGGAGCAGACATTAAAGGTGAAGATTGCATTTTAAATTCTGAAGGAAACATCGTGGTATTCGGAACTACGACTGTCAATGAGAACAGGGACATGTACCTGGTGGTACTGGACAGTGAAGGTGCTTTGATCGGTGATCCGCGTGAGTACGGAGAACTCGGTAACCAGTCGGGTTTCGCTGTGGATGCAGCGCCGGACGGCGGATTGATCCTGGTTGGAACCAGTTCGTTGGAAGGAAACAGCCTGATATCTCTTATGAAAACGGATGCAAATGGCAGATTTAACTAATTGAAATCATTTTTCCATGAAAAGAGGACGAAAGTTTATATTTCTGTTACAATTGTTGATGATCTGTCAATTATCTGCCTCTGCTCAGTCTGCGACGATAACTGATCCTTTCCAGGACGAAGCAGATGTCAGGGGCAACAGCAACCAGATTGTTGTTACACTCACGAGTGACACACTCATCGCTGAAATAGCAACAAGCCAGGCATCCCTCGATGTGTTCCTGGGGGGATTTTCTGATCCGGGGAGTAACATCACCACATTGATTCAGGGACTCACGACTTCCGACATTGCGCTGAGCAGTGAAAATACAGTTGCGACGCTCACTGTTCCAGCCAGTTCAGATTACTACATAACAGCTGATGAAAGTATCACCTTTTCTGTTCCGGCAGCAGCTCTTCAAGAAAGTGCTGCTGACCTTCCTGCAGGCACGGTCAGTGTTACCAACCTGAACTCGACCATCACAGGAGATGCAGGGGATCTTGATACCGGGGCACCAGAATCCTCTTTCCGGAATGCGGATCAAACCTATACGCTTACCCTGGAAAACAACCTATGGCATACTGATATCACCACTTCAGCTGATCTGCTGGATTCGGTGATGGGGATATTCAGTGGTGGCACCTATTTTCCCGACCTTGTTGATCAGCTCCAGTCATCCGACCTGTCTGTCAGCGGTGATGGAAGTACACTGACAATCACATTCGGGCAGACCGCAGATTATTATATCCCTTCCGATGAAGTGATCACGGCAAACGTGACCACCGGGTTACTGGCGTATGAGGAAGTCCTTGACAATTCTGATGAGACCTTTACCATCTCGAATGAGGATCCGGTTATCTCTATAACAAGCGAATCTTACAGTGAAACTGAGATCAGGACAGGATTGATCAGTTTTGATGTTACGCTGACAGGGGACAAATGGATTTCAAATCCTGCCGTGTCAAATTTCCGGAACAATGTGGTCAGTGGCGGAGTATGGGATACAGATGTTGCCCCTTTGCTTGAGATCACGAGAGTGGATGATTATACGATTGCTATTGTAGCCCCCCAGGTTGCGACTTTTGATATCGCAAATTCAGAAACGGTGGAGGTCACTGCACTGAGTGGAGACCTTGCGTATACATCCAGCGGCAATTTCACAGCCTCGCAAACAAAATCCATTACCCCAGCATCGGTAATTATCTCAGGTTCTGCAACATTTGACGGCGTTGATGAAGGAGATATTCGTTCGAATAGTTATACCATTACACTTACCCTGTATGAAGACGAATGGGATCCGGATATTGGGAATAATAACAATACCAACCGGGACCTAATCAACAGTCTGCTGCTTCTACCCGCGGAATCTACCGCAGAACTGGCCATGCAATCTGTCATCTTAAACGGCAACAATGATGGGGCTGATAATACTTCTATAAGTGGTAATATTGTTACGATTAACGTTCCTGTCGTTTCGGGATTTGATATCTCACAGGATGTCGATCTTGGGTTTCTTGTTCCTCACGAGGCACTCGTTAATTCGAGTTCAGATGTGAATACCGGGTATTTTGCCTCCATAAACAGGCTGGCACCTACCATTGAGATCAAATCCATACCAGATCCACTTTATGAATCGGCGTTAAATTCAACCAGTATCGGTGTAAGGGTTTATGAGGACGATTTTGACGATCCATTGGATGAGGCCAATTTTGACCTGATGATTCAGCCATCCAATCCGGGGATTTCAATTTCTTCCGTAAACCGCATTAATGAAGATTCATGTGTACTACAGCTGTCCTATACCGGGGAGATGTCGGTAAACCATACCATTGATCTGAACATCCAGGGGTCTGAGTTGAACAGTGGAGCAGCAATTACAGGTGCGGTCTCACCGATAACTGTTTTCGCCCTGATCGAACCGGAAATCTCAGGGGTTTCCATTGATGACTCACCAATGGGCATAGGTGACTTAGTCACTGCAACGATCACAGTTGAGGAGCCATTTGTAATTTCAACATTTGATTCCATCACCGGGTATGTTGCCGGCAGACTGTTGATCAACGGCAGCCTGGCTAAGGTTTCAGAGACCACCTATACTGCAGAATTTGAGATTACTGAAGGATCGAATCCCCAGTTTGCTTCAGCTGATCCAATCCCGGTGACAGGGGTACAGCTTTTCAATGACACCGTTCCCGGGAATATTTTTGACGGAAGCATTATACAGGGGAGCGATCTGCTGGATTCAGAGCGGCCATGGGTTGGACTTGTAAGCTTCAATAACGGGACCTATAAAATTGGTGACGCAATCGTTGCCACCCTGCAGTCACCGGAGGCAGGACTTTCATTTGATGAGTTCCTGACAACCATCAACGCGGTGCAATTATCTGAGTCAAATCTGACAGCATATGAAGCGGGAAGCGGTGTATATCAGTTGATCTATACCGTAAACGAAGGTGATGCAGATGTGATTTCTCCCGCCCAGATTCCTGTCAATATTGTTTTTGTTGACGAAGCGGGAAATACCAGTAATCCCAAGACTGATTTTTCAGGTTCAAGCCCGGTAATTGATGCCAATAATCCGCATATTTTAAGTGTCGATGAAGCCTCATCAGGCATAATGATCCCGACAAACTCTGTAATCTTTGACATAGGATCAGACGAATCGGGCCTGGTTCTTGGAAGCAGCACTATAATTAATACTGTCACTCCTGCAACAGGAAGGTTGACCCTGGCCCCACAGGGAGCCCAGGATTACAGGTTGTTTTATGAGATCGGACCGGATGATCCGGAGGTCGGCGAGGGGTTATTGTCAGCTACAATCGCACTGGAGGATCCTGCAGGGAATGAATCGGTCTTTTTAGGTGGCATCTCCAGCCAGGATGTATCGATTGTTACATCAAAACCTGATGCCCGACTATTGGGAGGTGGCGAGATCTGTGCCGGGGACTCGGCAGTCTTGAATATTTCAATTGCCGGCGGGGTACCGCCATATGACATTGACTTGTATAAGAACGGGGCCAGTATAGGGATATACTATGCTGTCAGAAATTCGATCGACATACAGGTTTCACCGGCCACCTCCTCTGAATACGAGGTTTACAGTGTAACTGACTCGCTTGGTGTCATCGCTTATTTTAATGATAAAGTTCAGGTAGAGGTTAATGCATTGCCCAATGTTTCTTTTTCACCCTCGATCAGGAAAATCTTTTCGGTGGATGGTGGAGGTTCTTACCTCCTTCCAGCTTCACCCACAGGTGGAATATTCAGTGGAAGCGGCGTTGTCCAGACTGAGGGAAGATTTTACCCTGAGATTGCGGGAGTGAAGGACTCCATCCAGATCACTTATATGTACGAGGAAAACACAACCGGTTGTCGAGGAGATGACACAGTATATTTTGATGTATTGCCAACCAGTGGAGGACTGACCATCACCTACCCTGATGTGACCCGGGAAGGGATCATCTGTTATGATGACACGCAGTTCCTGGTAGAGGGAAATAATGTTGACGGACTCATCGGGAGCTTTCATATGTACCGGGTGGAAAAGGGAGGAGATGTTGAGGTTAGCGAAGCTATCGTTGATGCCTTTCCCAACGATAACCGGGCCATGATCGATCCTTCGGTCCTTATTGATGCCAGCCGGAGATACAGGGTGGAATACCACTACACCTGGAAGGGCGAAGTGATCGTTGCTGAAGAGGAGATTGAATTTGACTATATCGGTGAGGTTGTTTTTGATGAAGACTTGCCTGCTACGATCTGTCGGGATGGAGCTGATTTAGACCTGGAAGCTATTCCCGACAATGGCAGTAAATTCGAGTTTACAGGAACCGGGGTGATTGGGAATGAGTTGCTTGGATATTCTTTTGAACCTGATTCGGGTCTGATCGGCTCCAATATTATTACCTATATTTTTACATCAGATGCCGGATGTACCAGGGAAGCAAGCATGGAGATCATCACTTTCGATGTTCCGGAAGTGCATTTTACCCCACAGGATGTATGTATCCCACCGATCGACCAGGAGACCGGGGAGGGCGGAGGTCCCATCGCATTTACGAATGAAACAAACAAAGCAGGTTTGGTTGCTACATGGTACTGGGAGTTTGGTGATATCAACAGCGGGACTTTAAATTATGACACCATCCCGGGAGACGGAGTGGCGCGCAACGTGATCCATGAATACTCAGCTCCCGGGAACCGCGATGTCTCCCTGTATGTTGAGACTATTGAAGGATGTGATGCATCATACGACACCATTATTGAATTTGCTGATAAGCCGAAAGCGATTTTCAGGGCAGTCAGTGATTGTTGGATCAGGGGAGAGCCTATTGAATTCAGGAATACTTCATCATCCAACAAGAGCTGGGAGTCATTTACATGGAAGGTTTCTGATACCGGGGGATCCTGGGATACTACTTTTGTGACCATGGATCCGGACTCTCTTGCAAGGGTCTATTTCAATGATGATGAGGTAGTCTACACGGTAGAGATGATCGCTAAAAACATTGCTGGAGCGCAGCTTTTCTGCTATGACACCCTTACTGAGAAAGACTTTGAACTGAAACCGACCCAGGGTTTTGAAGAGGGATCGACCGGCATATTGATGGACTTTGAAGCTTCCAACCAGAAATGGACCCCCGATTCTTCTTCTTTAACAAATTATTCGAGCTGGGAGTGGGGTACACCTTATTTTAGGGGATATGATCCGCCGGTGGAAAACAATGCAGCCTGGTATACAAATAAAAAAGATATAGCCGAAGCTGAGAATTCATGGATCCAGAGCCAGTGTTTTGACCTCCGAAACCTGGAGCGACCTATGATCAGGATGGATGTGATGCGGAGTTTCGACCTGACCCGGGATGGAGCGGTACTACAATATTCGCTCGACAATGGCAACAGCTGGAATACGGTTGGCAATATCGGGGAAGGGATCAACTGGTACAATGCTTTTGATATTTCCAACAGACCTGGCGGCGGAAAGGCAGGTAATGGCAGTCCGTTTGGCTGGTCGGGAAGTAAAAACCAGGAGGCTGATACAAGCTGGGTGATGGTTGCACATGACCTGGATGCGATCATGAACGAACGGCTGGTGATCTTCGGTATCTATTATGCCACGGATGGTGCTTCCATAACAGATAACCAGGGTTTTGCAGTTGACAATATCTTTATTGGAGAAAGGACGAAGCGTGGGCTGCTGGAGCATTTTACGAGTACTGTTGATGAGGAATCGGGAGTTGCCGACACTGTTATTTACGATTTTGTTGATGCAAACCCGCTTGATGTGACAAATTTGCAATATCACCTGAATTACAACGGGTTTGATCCGGTATATGACCGCAATCCGGCGCCAGCATCAGCCCGTGCCTTCTATTATGGTGTGTCAGAATTGCCATTCGCCTTGTTGGATGGGGGTCCCTCTGCCGAGAACCGGTATGATTTCGGCAGTGAACCGACCGCTGCCCAGTTGAAATCCCTCACACTTGAAAGTCCGCTGTTTGACCTGGATCTTACATTCCAGTCATACAGTGACCACCTGACCGGGAATGTGAAGATGACTGCACTTGAGAATATCAGTTCCATGAATGTATTGCTCAACCTTGCTGTTGTAAAAAGTACTGAACACGTCCTGGTCGACCGGAATGGAGATGAAGAGCTGCTTACCTACAGGAATATTGTACTTGATATGATACCAACAGCCGGAGGTAAAGTTTATGGCGGATCATGGAGTCCGGGAGATCTTAAATCAGAGCATTTCACCTGGCAGTATGAGCATGTTGATGAGCTTGATATCGCTGACCTGCGCATGGTTGCTTTTCTGCAGAATCGGGAAACTGGCAAGGTATTACAGGTGATAGAGGCTGAATCAATCCATCCCAACAGGGTTGTTCAGCGGGAGACTGGAAAAATGAAGGTATACCCAAATCCTGTTCAGTACGATCTTTATATTGAACCGGGTGAGGAGATTATCGGGACTGTGGTTATTGAAATCACTGATATGACCGGACGAACCCTGAAGCAGGCAGAGTTGCAGGATCATACTCCTGTCATTGAGATAAATACTGCAGGTCTGGTACCCGGAACTTACCTGATCTTTATGAAACAGAACGGTCAGCTTAAAGGAAGGAATACCTTCATTAAAGCCAGGTAAAACTATTCTGCGGGAAGGTCAAGGGAGGTCCCGAACTCCTTTCCAAAATCGATTAATTCATCAGCCTTTTCTCCATCCGGATAAAATTTGGAGGAGAGGCTGTTTTTTACATTCAATTTCAGGTTGGCAAGGTGGTCTTCGATGATCTTAACAGCTTCACCACTCCAGCCATAAGAACCAAAAACTGCAGCGGGTTTACCTTTATCACGGATCGGGTTGATGACTGAAAAAAGTTTATATACCGGTAGAAGTGTATTCTGATTGATGGTTGGGGACCCAAGGATCAATGCGTCGGCTCTTACCATTTTTTCCTCGAGGTCACCTAAAAGCATATTTTCAATATCGACCAGGTCGATCTCAAAGTCACCACTCTGCTTTAATCCGTGGGCGATCTTGACAGCCATCTCTTTGGTATAGCCATAGGCTGAAACATAGGCGATGAGTATCCTGTTCTGTTTTTCGGTATTTGCCATGTATTCTTCAGCCATCTGCCTTGCCCATTGCACCTTTTCCTTCCAGGTTGAACGGAGGATGGGACCATGTCCCGGGCAAATGCATTTAATGGGCAGCTCGCTGATCCTGTCGATGGCTTTCAGCATGAATTTACTGTAAGGTTTAAGAATAACGTCGAAGTAGTATTTATAGGCTTCGCGGTAATCTCCACTCATGTCATCATACATACGATCGTCGGCAAAATGGGCTCCGAATGAATCACATGTAAACAATATCTTTTCCTTTTCCAGGAATGCATATATACTATCCGGCCAGTGCAGGTTAGGTGCTCCTACAAATTTGATGGTATCAGTTCCCAGGTCAAGTACATCCCCATTTTTAACTTTCTGCCATTTAAACGGCCTTCCCATCATCTCTGTCAGGTAATTGATGGCCTGCCCGGTACCTATTACCGTAGCCTCGGGAGCTAATTCCAACAGGTATTTAAGAGAACCGGAATGATCAGGCTCGGTGTGTGTGCAAATGATGTATTCAATAGAGGCAGGATCTGTGATCGATCTTAGCTTCTCAATATAGGTGTCATAAAACCTCTCTTTCACTGTATCGATCAACACCTTCTTTCCCGCGTCAATAAAATAGGAATTGTAGGTGGTTCCATATTTGGTTTCCATTACGATATCGAAAGTGATGATGTCACGGTCCAGCACACCAGTCCAGGTAACCGTATCAGAAACAGGAAGCGTCTTTTTATCAGTCATATTTTTCGGGAATTTGAGGCAAAGATAGAAATGATTGCATATTTACCCGGTCGGAAAACATAAAAAAGCTGCCCCATTCGTAATGGGACAGCTCTAAAACTCACAATCTGACTGTAACGGATCTAACTAAAAAATCTTTGCGAGGTATTATTTTTTCTTGTCGTCGTCACATTTCTTTTCACATGACTTTTCACAAGATTTCTCTTTTTTAGCATCAGCGCATTCGCCGGACTTCTTTTCAGCTTTTTTGTCAGCTTTTTTAGGATCCTTGTCGGCGAGCGTAATTGTTAAAAGTGATGTATTCTCTTGTGCGATTGCAGGTGCACCCATTCCACCCAGGAATGCTACAAGTGCTAAAACGGCTAAAAATTTCTTCATGGTTTTATATCTTTTATCATTTATAACTGAACGCAAGATAAGGCATCAGTCACAGAATCCTTGTTAAAGGATTGTTAAAAAAAGATAAAAAGGTATTTTATTAGGCAAGTTTTGCAAGGGTGGTTATTCCGCCGTAGGTTTTATCACCCAGGTTGACATTTATCTCGGCATTTGGAGGGAGGTATAGATCGAGTCTTGAGCCAAACCTGATAAATCCCATTTCAGATGATTGCTGTATGGTCCGGCCCTGGTTTGCATAGCAGATGATTCTCCTGGCCACATATCCGGCAACCTGGCGTACCATGATATCATTGTTTTCATCCCCGATTACAATTGATGTGCGTTCATTCAGTTCCGAGGATTTTGGGTGGCGCGCGACCAGGTATTTTCCCGGGTGATAATTAAAGTATTTTACCTCTCCGGAAATCGGGAACCAATTGATATGTACATTATAAATGCTCATAAATATGGAGACCATGATTCTTTCGTCATTGAAATATTCATTTTCCTTCACGGTCTCGATTGCCGCGATCCTGCCATCTGCCGGGGCGATGACATGACCAGGAATTTCAAGGGGTGTTCTCCGGGGTATTCTGAAAAACCGGAATATGAGTATGAGGATTACAGCCATGGCTGCCAGGAATGGGATAAAGATCCAAAGCGGGAACAGCCATGAAGCTATGATCACCAGCATGGTAGCTGTAATAAATGCAATGATTACAATGGTCGTGCCTTCCGGGTGAATTTTTATCATGACAATGAAAAGATTTGCAGAAATATATAGAACAGTGGGGCACTGATCAGTAATGAATCAAAGCGGTCAAGCATTCCGCCATGGCCTGGAATGAGATGACCGGAATCTTTTACACCCGCTTCTCTTTTGAGTTTGCTTTCCAGGAGATCACCTGCTGTTGCTCCGAGGCTGACGATCAGGCTCAGGATGAGCCAGGCACCCAGGTCAAGCAGTCCGGTTATTCTGAACACCAATAAACCTGCGATCCCATTCAGTAATATTCCAGCGACAAATCCTTCCCAGGATTTTCCTGGTGAGATCTTTGGTGCCATTGGGGTTTTTCCCAAAAGAGAGCCAAAAACATATGCACCGATATCATAGACCCAGATCATAATGATCAGCAAAAGTGGCATTAGCGGGTGATATGTATCAGTTTTTGATTTCCAACCGAGTGCAAGGAATAAAAGGAGTGTTCCTGCAATCCAGGTCAGAGAGAACAGGTAATGTCCCGTCTCCCGGATGCTTATTTTCCCCGACAGTAAAGACAATAGCAGCATGAAGGAAAGTAAGATCGCTGTGCCTGCTGAAAGGTAAATATAACCCAGAATGCCTGCGAAGGCCAGGTATCCCAGGATCAGGATCAACTGTCCCCCGGCCAGGACCATAAAGAACAGGACCTGGTTCTTCAGTCCGAACATGGTTCTGAATTCAAGCAATGCGAATGAAAAAATCACCAGGATGAGTGCGAGCATGCTGTATCCTGCAAGAAGTATGCTTCCCAGGACGATCAGAACAATCATTATCCCTGAGATGGTCCGGGTCAGAAGTTCTTTCATTTGTTGCTATATTCCTCCATTAGCATTTTGGCCCTGATCACATCATCACGATTGACCATCAGACTGATCTCCCCGAAATGGTAGGCAGAATCTTTTTGATTGAGAATAAACGCACCGATATTGTGATCGGCCAGGTAATTTCTGGCCAATTCTGCGTCATAGATATTGTCCGTGGTATAAATTGTGACATTGTCATTTCTTGTCATCCTTTGATGCATCGGGTTGATCATCATCGGGCGCATTTTGCTGATCAGTCTCTTTAGCAGTTGCAGGAGCCTCGTCGATCTTCTTTTTCTTTTCCCTTGCTTTTTCAACAGATTTTTGTTTTTCTTCTTCTTCTTCGGTCTTCCATGGCCGTTTTCCAAAGATCTCCTCGAGGTCGTCGCTGAATATCACTTCACTTTCCAGCAGTTTCTCAGCAAGTTTTGTCAGCTTGGCCTTGTTCTTCCGAAGAATTCCAATGGCCCTGACATATTGCTTGTCAACGCTATTTTTCACTTCATCATCGATCAGTTCGGCTGTTTTTTCACTGTAAGGCTTATTAAAGGAATATTCGTTCTGTCCGGAAGAATCAAAATAGCTCCGGTTTCCGATCTTCTCACTCATCCCGAAATAGGAGATCATCGCATAGGCTTGTTTTGTTACTCTTTCGAGATCATTCAGGGCACCGGTGGAGATCTTTCCGAAGACCAGGTCTTCAGCAGCGCGTCCTCCCAGGAGTGCACACATCTCATCTTCCATTTGTTCGGTGGTTGTGATCTGCCTTTCTTCCGGCAGGTACCACGCTGCTCCAAGTGCCCTGCCCCTGGGTATAATGGTAACCTTCACAAGCGGATTGGCATGTTCCAGCAGCCAGCTGACAGATGCATGACCGGCTTCATGGAATGCAATGGCTCGCTTTTCATCTTTTTTAATAATCTTATTTTTCTTCTCCAGTCCGCCGATAATCCGGTCCACCGCATCCAGGAAATCCTGTTTTTCCACTGCTTTTTTGTCACCCCTGGCAGCGATAAGGGCAGATTCATTACAGACATTGGCGATGTCGGCACCCGAGAATCCAGGAGTTTGTTTCGCCAGAAAATCAAGTTCGACCGATGTATCAAGTTTCAGTGGCTTGACATGGACCTTAAATATCTCTCTTCTTTCATTCAGGTCGGGCAGTTCCACATGGATCTGCCTGTCAAACCTTCCAGCCCTCAATAGTGCCTTGTCGAGCATGTCGGCACGGTTGGTGGCAGCAAGAATGATCACCCCGGTGTCGGAGCTGAATCCATCCATCTCGGTAAGCAGTTGATTCAGGGTATTTTCACGCTCATCATTGGATCCGAAATTCGGGTTTCTTCCGCGTGCACGGCCTACAGCATCTATCTCATCGATGAATACGATACATGGAGCTTTTTCCTTTGCCTGTTTGAAAAGGTCCCTGACCCTGGAAGCTCCCACACCCACGAACATCTCCACAAAAGCGGATCCGGACAGGGAGAAGAACGGTACATTGGCTTCACCTGCCACAGCTTTTGCAAGCAGGGTTTTTCCTGTTCCCGGAGGGCCGACAAGCAGTGCCCCTTTTGGTATCTTGCCACCGAGATTTGTATATTTCTGCGGATTTTTAAGAAATTCAACTATCTCACGGATTTCCACCTTGGCTTCTTCAAGTCCGGCCACATCCGAAAAATCGACTTTCACATTGGTGTCTTTGTCAAATATCTGGGCGCGTGATTTTCCTACATTGAAAATACTGTTGGCACCACCACCGCCACCGCCGGCACCACCGCCCATTCTGCGCAGCATGAATATCCATATCCCCAGGATCAGTAGAAAGGGGAGGATCCATAACAACATTTCTCCCAGTACATTTTTCCTGGTAACAGTTGATTGTTCAGGCATTTTCTCCGGTGGGAGTTCATCCAACACCTCGTTAAGTTCCTGTGCGAATACATCAGGAGAAAAGATAGAAAAATAGTAATGTGGCAGACTTTGCCCCAGCATGGAGTTACTCCTTTTCTCACTTACCTTTGAATGCCTTGCATCATCAAGCCGTTCCGGTTTGATATAAATTTCGACTTTCTCCCTGTTGACGATCACGTACTTCTCAACATCACCTGAAGTAAGCATTTCAAAGAATTCATTCTCTGTGGTCTCTACTGTATTACCACTATTGTTGAGAAATTGCATCCCTATCAGGGCAAGCAATATGATTCCTATGATCCAGTATGTGTTGAATTTAGGTTTATTGCCTGGTTTGTTCGGACCACCCCCGGGTGTTCCCGATTTTCTTGGTCCTCCGGGAGTTCCCGGTTTATTTGTTTTTTCTGCCATCTCTTAATTCATCGTTACTGTTCATCCACAACATGCTCCAGCCTTCCATCTGCCCATAATTCTTCAAGATTGTAAAACGCTCTTTTCTCTTTAAGAAAGATATGAACCAGTATATCGGAATAATCCATCAGCACCCAAAGCGAATTGTTCGTCCCTTCGATATGATGGGCACCAGTCTTCAGTTCCTCTTTAAGTTTTCTGTGAACTGCATCCTGCAGGGCGTCCACCTGTGTGGTGGAATCACCATGACAAATAACGAAATAGTCCCATATTGCATTGTCCACTTTTTCAAGGTCAATGGAGACAATCTCCTTCCCCTTCTTCTCCTTCAGTGCTTCAAGAATAAACTCCAGTTTTTCTGTATCTGTTTTTCCCCTGGTCTCTGTCATTCAGAACAAATATCCTTTTATTTTTATCAATTTGCTATTTCTGCAAATCTATGTGTTATTTTATTAACCTAAATTTGCGTTGAAAGTTTATTTCCACCTAAGATAGTCAAAAACTATACCATGCGGCGTAAGGTATTCAGATATCAGCAAATTGATTCCACCAATAGTGAGGCGTCGCGGCTAATAAATGAAGGTAAGATTACTGGAAATACATTCGTTGTATCTGATTCACAGGCAAATGGGAAAGGGAGGGGCAGTCACGCCTGGAACAGTGAAAGAGGTATGAATCTTCTGATGAGCTGGGTGATACAACCTGCATTTTTGTCAGTAGGTGCTCAGTTTCAACTGTCAAAAACAGTCTCCCTGGCAATTACCAACCTGCTTGAGACATTTGATTTGTCTTCCAGTATCAAATGGCCCAACGATATCCTGTGCAGTGGAAGGAAGGTTGCCGGCATACTGATCGAAAACAGGATCGCAGGCGAACAATTACAGCATAGCATTGTCGGGATCGGTCTCAATATCAACCAACGTGATTTCCCGGATTTCCAAACACCGGCGACAAGTATGTGTCTCGAGACAAATACCGAATTCAGTTTATCAGTCGTAGAATCCAGCCTGATGGATCTGCTTGAGGCCGGCTACAGGGAGCTTGAGCAGAGATTTACGAAATCCATTGATTCACGATACCTTCAGCGGTTGTATATGCTGAATAAAACGTGTGAATTCAGCGATGGGAAATCAGTATTCAAGGGAACCATCAGGGGAGTGGATGAAAAAGGTCAGTTACTCGTTGAAACTCCTAAACAAAAAGGTGTGTTTGGGTACGGATTTCATGAGATCAGCATGGTTATCTAAGACGAAAAATCAAATTTCTCGAACTCATCCATCACTGCGTTGACAAATTTTTTCAACGGGGATTTTACCATGGCCTGCATAACCGGATTAAGTTTGGGTTCAATGGTGATCTTCATACGGGTGTCTGCAGATTCCAATTCCTTTAGCTGTATCCAAAGGTTGAAGTTGTATTGGGACACTTTCGGATCACTGCTGACCTTGACCATCTTATTTGTTTCCCTTTCAACGATCATCATTCTCACCTTGCCCAGCATATCCACCGAAAAACTACAAGCGTTTTCGTTAGCCTGCCAGTCGGCGACCTTCTCGCCAGGGATAAAATTATTAAAATTCCTGAAGTCAGAAATGAAGTAATAAATGGTTTCGGCAGGAAATTCTGCACGGCCTGTTCTGCTTTCTATTTTCATATAGCGTTGCTCCTTTTGCTGATTAGCTGGGCTGCCAGTTTTCGGGGTCGATTCGCCAGTTTTTTAAAACCGGAAGCTGTTTTTCATTGATGTACCCGCTTTCCAAAGCCTGAGTCAGCATTGTTTCATAATCTGTTAATGTAACAACTTCCAGTGCCTGCTGTTTGAAATTGCCTTCAGACAACCTGAATCCATAAGTAAATGTTGCAACCATGCCGAGGACTTCGCAGCCTGCCGCGCGCAGGGCTTCTACTGCTTTTAGTGAGCTTCCACCCGTTGAGATCAGGTCTTCCAAAACGACGACCTTTTGTCCCTCCTGGTAACTGCCCTCGACCAGATTCTGCATTCCGTGTCCTTTTGCACTGCTCCTGACATAAATGAAGGGAAGGTTCATTACATCTGCAACCAGGGCACCCTGGGCAATTGCACCTGTGGCAACTCCGGCGATCACTTCAACTGATCCGAATTTTTCTCTTATGAGTTCCACATATGCATCCCTGATTTTCGTCCTTATTTCGGGGTAGGAGAGGGTCTTCCGATTGTCGCAGTATATCGGGGATTTCCAGCCTGAAGCCCATGTGAACGGACTTGCAGGTTCTAATTTTATTGCTTTACTTTGCAGCAGGAATTCTGCAATTCGTCTGTTTGTTCTCATCGTTGACAAATGTATAAAGTTTTTTTCAAGGATAGAACCGTATATTTCGGTGATAATTTTTCAAAGGTTTTTGGAAGAAACAACGGTCTATTCTATAAATTCAACAACCTGCAGGAGCTTACAGAACTTGTTCATGCATTTTATGACCTGAAGCGCATTGATAAGCTTTTTATTTTCCATGATGACATTCTGACACTTTTTGATGAATTCAAGGCCTGTTTCACTTATGTCGAAGCTGCTGGTGGGGTCGTGATGCGGCCTGACAAAACCTTTTTGATCATGAAAAGGAATGGCTTATGGGATCTGCCAAAAGGGAAGTTGGAAAAGGGTGAAAGCAATGAAGATGCTGCCATTCGTGAAGTGGAAGAAGAGACGGGCCTGAAAGGACTGCGAATCGTCAACCCCATTCTTTCAACCTTTCACACATACCAGATTACAGAAGACATGCGGCTGAAAAAGACCAAGTGGTACGAAATGGCGTATGATGGTGATGAAGAGGGTACACCCCAGGAAGAAGAGAACATTACCGAGATCAGGTGGGTGGAAAAGGGAAAAACAGACTTTATCAGGAAAAAAACCTATCCCAGTGTTCTTGATGTTTTATACATCAGAGATCTCCTCTAGCCCGCATTATTTTAAACAGTTGTTCCTCAAGACCCTCTGTTGCCAATGGGGCAGGTGATTGTATGAGTTTTCCTTCAGGATCGATGAGATAGGATGTCGGGTATGCCCGCACATTGTAATTGCTTAAAAGGCTTTCATCGTTTCCGTAAAAAAGGGCTGTCCAGTTGTAGTCATTCCGCTCCATGAAGTCGGTCATCGTTTGCCTTTTTTCGGTTACCATGACGGTAACGATTTCCAGGTATTCCTGGTGCACATCATGGATGGCCTTCAAAAATGGAAATTCTTTCAGGCAGCTGTAATTATCTGGTGTACAAAAGTCCAGATAGACATATTTTCCCCTGAAATCCTCTAGTGTCCTGTTCACGTTTTTTGCATCCAGTAAATTGAAATCAGGAGGTTGTTGACCGATCTTCAGCTTGATCAGTTCCTGTTTGATTCCGCTTGCCCATTCAGCGTGAATCTCCTCTACAGGAGCAGCGATGATTGTATCCAGGATACGTAATAGTGCCTCTTTGTAATAGTAGTTCTGATGATAAATGTCGAAAATACCTTTGAGGATGATCATTTCAGCGATCCCAGCAGAGGGTACTGCCGGGTGTTTCATAATGGTGTCATTCAGTGCGCGAGCATCCTGTGCACGATTCACAAGGTAGTTGACACTTTTTCCCTCTGGCGTCCTGGAGAAGTAAAACAGGAATTCATCAAACATCTCATTGAACAGTTCATAGTAGGCCGGGTTATCGGTAGGAGGTGTTCCGGGGCCCAGGAAATGATCATAAATGTACCGGAGCCCAACATCCCTGCTGTTGATCCTGACCAGGCCGTAGCGGTATTTCCTGTAATCCCTGAAATACGATGAGGTATCTTTCTTAAAGTGTGATTCGATCTTGCGGATCAGCGAATCGGAATTGTACTGCCTGTTCAGTCTACGGGCCTGGAGGATATCCTGATTTCTTGCTGAGATAAGGGTATCAAACCTGAAAATCCGGGTATTGATGTCGTTACCTGTATATACTTCACCAGGTGCATCAAGTCTGAATTCCTCCCTTACCTGGATATGCGCGATGACAGGCTTGAAGAATGGATTCCTGATATCTGCTTCACTCTTTTTCGTTTTCGGAGGAAGAGAAATATCATAGCCATGTTCCTTCTGAAGCATCATTGTAATCCTGAAGAGTCCGGAATTGATAAATATCCAGCTGGTTTCCTGAACAGGAATCGAATCATGAAAGGTCCCTGTGCTGTCAAATTCGAGCGTATCTATGATGGTCGAATGTCCTGTAAAAGGATTTGTAATCTGTCTGACAAAGAGCACTTCGTTAGCAAACTGGGGAGCATTTCCTTCAAGTATTGCCTGGCCAGGTAAGCTTTGGTAGCAAACAGAGATGAGTACGGTTAGGATCAGGGATAACTTCATTTTATAAATATTTCCGGATGTCGATACCGGCTGGAAGGAATTGCGACGCATTCCCATGGTTCCTGATGATATCCCTGATAATCGTGGAATTCACCGGGGTATGTTCCGGGCTTGTAAGCAGGAAGACGGATTCCACCGCGGGAAGCATTTTTTTATTGATCTGTGCAATTGCACGCTCATATTCAAAGTCTGCTGCAGTGCGTATCCCCCTTAACATGTAATTCGCATTTACCTTTTTGCAAAAATCGACCGTGAGTCCTTCGAAGAAGTCGCAGGATACTTTTTCTTCATTTTTAAATACATCATTGATCATCCTTACCCGGGATTCGATACTCATCAGCGGTTGTTTCCCCGAATTCACACCAACAGCTACAATGACCCGGTCGAACAGGCCCAGGGACCTGCAGACAATAGATTCATGACCCACGGTAAAAGGATCAAAGGAGCCGGGAAAAATGGCAGTTTTCAGCATACATCAAATATTTTGATTAGGATCTAAAATTAATCTTTTTTGAAGAAATGACTATTTGATCTCTTTTTCCTTGTTAGAGCTAACGAAAAGTATATTGCCCAGATTGTCGTAACCTGTAAATAGCCTGTTCCCTTCAGTCTTTATTTTCTCACCCCTGAACCCGATAATGGTGAGATCTGCATCAACAGAAGTATTTGAAATGGTCTCTTTCACATTGCTCGAATCCTGGTTAAGCGGGATCAGGTTGATATTTTTAAAAGAGATCGGAAGGCGCCCCTCCTGAATGAGTTCTTTGATATGGTCGCGTTTCCGCTCCATTTCGGAGGCATCATATATTGCGAAGATCTTGATAAATCCATTTTTCCAATCGGGGTGGCCCATGAGGATATAACCGAGCAGGATCATGAGGTTTGCATTTTCATAATCCGACGGGGTGATCCAGATGTGGATCTGCTTGTGATACCCAAATCCCTTGTATGATGTACTAAGGACACAGATATCAAATCCTGTTGAATGAAGAATATCATGTGTATTCAGTGCATCTTCCAGTGATTCCGGCTGATTCTGGGAAAATTCAAAAAGGATCATATTGTTGCCTTTTCCAGAGATCCCGGAAAGCTGGATTACCTGTGCAATCGCCGATGTATAGGAGGGGCTGATGATGGTATCAAGATAGACCCTGTTTTTTGTTCCTGCAGCGAGGTTCAGTAATTTATCAAGGACCACCTTTGAATCCTTGTTGGTTTTTTCCGACAGGAACCCTTTGATATAATGGATGTAGGTACCAAAGCCGTATTTGTAGGAGATCCAGCGGAGCATATCAAAAGAGCTCCGTCGGAGGAAAGTATCCTCAGAGATACAGATCGTAAAGGGTCTCCAGTGCTTGTCCAGGTCTTCTTTGTCTGCCCGTTGAGCCAAGAGTTGAAGCTGTCTGCTCAGCTGAAAGATTACGCCACGGAAAAGATTCTCTATCCCCTTATCCCTCGACTGGTATGATGAGACCATGACATAGATCAAGACCATGATCACGAGGGAGAGGATGGCATAGGGGGCATTCATCTTGAACATCAACCAGAAGGAGGCCACGGCACCGAGAAAGCTGATGTACCAGCGGGATCGAAAAGTTGGCCTGTATGCCGGATCTGCCGCAAAATGCTCCATCAGGGAGATCGTACAGATCGCACCATAGGTAAGCATAAAAAACATGGCAATGATCTTTGCCACAAAGTCGATGTCTCCAATCGAGACGAAAAAATATGCCACAATGATCGTAATCAATCCGCTGTTTACAGGTTCATTGGTAACAGGTTTTCCCTTTGCAAGCCATCCATTAAGCAGCTTATTCGGAAATGAATTGTCCAGACCTATGGCCTGGAGTGTACGTGGGGCTACCATTATGGAGCCAAGGGCGGAAGAGAGTGATGCTGCAGCAAGTCCTATGGGAATAATCGGACCCCACAGGGCAATTTTTTCCATGATCAGTGGGTCAGCGGCCAGTTCTTCTGGAGTTGCGCTGATCACGAGTTTATAGCCTACCAGGATGTAGATGATCAATCCTGCAAAAGTGGCCCAAAGTGTACCTTTTGGAATTGACTTGCTCGGATTGCGCAGGTCGCCTGAGAGCCCCAGGCCCGCGATCAGACCTGTAAACGCTGGAAAAATGATGGTGAATACATAGAAAAAGCTGTCGTTGTTCCGGATAGAAAGATTAAAATTGATCGACTCTGGGGGTGTACTGGTCTTGCCTGCAAAAAACATCAGCAGGGATGTAAAGAGTATTGCAACCACAATATACAAGGCCTTGATCCCCACATTTGCACCCTTTGTGAGCATCAATATTGACAGGAAAGTCATCAATGCAAGTCCGACCCATCGTTTGTCAATATAGGGGATATTGAAATTGTAATGCAAATAGTCGAACAGCGGCATAAATGCTTCAGAGAATGCGATGACATAGAAGGCCACGCTAATGGCCTGTGAGAGGTAGAGAGCAATTCCAATGGAAGCGCCAATATTCAGCCCGAATGATCGGCTGATAATGAAGTAGGCACCTCCCCCCTGAACCTTCTGGTTTGTTGCGATCTCAGCAACAGCCATAGCAGTGGGGATTGTGACCAGGTGCCCCAGGATGATAATCCCGAGTACACCGATAAATCCTTGGTGACCAACTGCATATCCAAACCTGAGGAACAGGATGGCTCCCAGGATTGTAGAGATCGCTGTGAAAAAGACCGGAGCCGTACCGAACCCCTTGCTTTTGTTCATATTACCATTTGCCATAGAGAGAACAGCTAAAAGGAGATGAATAATACAAAAAAATATGGTATAATCATTTCTGATTTTCTTTTTTTAAAGATATTTGTAGATGGAACCTCATTTTCCAAAGGTGGGCTTCCCGGAAAAAAGCCAATAATAACCGAACCCTTGTATGAGCTATGATCAAAACGCTTATCATAGATGACGAACCTGAAGTCAGGGATCTGCTGAACATTTTGTTAAGAAAGTATCCAGACCTGGAGGTGTCAGGAGTGGCATCCAATGTGGACGATGCAATTGAACTGGCACTGAGAATCAAGCCGGATCTTGTTTTACTGGATATTCAAATGCCGGGAAAAGATGGGTTTACTTTCCTGGATGAACTTAGAAAATACAGTCTGTTTCCAGGGATCATTTTTGTGACTGCATACGAGAATTATGCAGTTAGGGCCATACGGAACGCTGCATTTGATTACCTTTTAAAACCCATCAGCAAAGCGGAATTGTTTGGTGCGATCGACCGGTTCAGGGAATTTTTGAACCGAAACCAGAAGAGTGATCTAAATCACCTGGTCGATCTGTTGAATAAGACCAGACCTGGGAGGATCCGGCTAAATACAAGAACGGGTTACTTTTTTGTCGATCCGGATGAAATCATGTATATAGAAGCAGATGGCAATTACAGTCACATCAAGCTTGTGAATGGGAAGACAGAGACAAGCACACTCAGTCTGGGCAACCTTGAAAAGATGATTGAGGCCGGTTCATTCCTGCGGATCAGCCGTTCATACATTATCAATATGAAATTTATCTCCAGGGTAGACCGTCGCTCAAACATATGCGAGCTTGAGAAGAACGGTCATACGCATACCATCAAGATTCCTATGCAGAAGATCAAGCTCCTCGAAGGCTATTTCTAATCCTTTTTTAAGTGCAGCAAAAAATTGGTTCATAAGCCATCAGCCTATTTTCATGTATGGAGACATACACTTTATACAATAAGTCAGCAAAGGTTTTAAAATGGTAATTCAACCATATATTTTTACCCTCGGTATCTTACTAGTTGCAACCTAAACCTGAAGAGCTATGATTGAAGTGTACAACCTGGACGGAATGCCGGTATATAAGTACCGATCAGCAGCGAACAAATCTTTTGAGATTTCAGAACTTGAATCCAAAGGACTTCCCTGTGGGGTCTATTTTGTCAAGATCAAGACAAGCAGGGGAATTGAGACATCTAAATTATTAATTTGCTAACGATTCAAAAGAGAAAATTAAAAGCCGGGGTCAGAACAAGACCCCGGCTTTTTTTATCTTCTTTTTACGCTATCATGTGATCAGCATGGGTTTGCTGACCTTTTGCTTCAGAATTGCCAGGCCGACCACTTCCCGTATATCTTCAACATAATCAAAATGGAGCCCTTTACGGTAAATCTCCTTGATCTCTTCAACATCTTTGCTGTTCTCACCTGATAAGACGATACTTGTAATGCCTGCCCTTCTTGCTGCAAGAATTTTTTCCTTGATCCCACCCACCGGGAGTACTTTACCCCGCAATGTGATTTCACCAGTCATTGCAAGTTTGTTTTTTACTTTTCGCTGGGTAAAGGCCGAGGCAATGGAGGTCACCATTGTTACACCGGCAGATGGTCCGTCTTTTGGGATGGCACCCTCAGGTACATGAATATGTATGTTGTATTTTGAAAACAGCGAGGAATCCACACCGAGAACATCCGGATGTGATTTCAGGAATTCAAGTGCGATGACGGCTGATTCCTTCATTACATCACCCAGGTTTCCAGTCAGGGTAAGTTTCCCATCTCCCTTGCTCAAAGATGTTTCGACATACAAAATTTCTCCACCGCTTGCGGTCCAGGCCAATCCGGTGACCACTCCTGCAAAGCTATTGTCGTGGTATTTCTCCTTTGAATATAGCGGTTTGCCCAGGATTTCGCTGATCCTGGAGGAGGTGATCTTCCTTTCCACGGTCTCTTCGAAAGCCAATTGTTTGGCAATTACGCGGAGTGATTTCGCGATCTGCTTATCCAGTTGACGTACTCCGGATTCCCGGGTATAATCTTCCACAATCCTCTCTATGGTCTTTTTGGGAAACATCACCTGTTTGCTGTTCAGGCCGTGGTTGTCCAGCTGTTTTGGTATGAGGTGTCGTTTTGCAATTTCAACCTTTTCCTCTACGATATATCCCGAGACATTGATGATCTCCATCCGGTCAAGCAATGCAGGATGAATACCAGCCGTGGTATTCGCAGTAGCAATGAACATGACCCTTGAAAGGTCATAGTCGACCTCCAGGAAGTTATCGTGGAATGTGGAATTTTGTTCCGGGTCAAGTACTTCAAGCAAGGCTGATGCCGGATCTCCATGGGCATCCCTTCCGATCTTATCGATCTCATCCAGCACAAACACCGGGTTGGAGGATTTTGTTTTTTTCAGATTTTGAATGATCCTGCCCGGCATGGCACCGATGTATGTCTTCCTGTGGCCCCTGATTTCCGCCTCATCGTGCAGTCCGCCCAGCGACATCCGGATATACTTTCTTCCCAGGGCTTCCCCGATTGATTTTCCAAGCGATGTCTTTCCAACTCCAGGAGGTCCGACCAGGCAAAGGATCGGGGATTTCATATCTCCCTTCAGCTTCAATACTGCAAGATGTTCAAGGATTCGTTCTTTTACCTTCTCCAGGCCGAAGTGGTCCTTTTCAAGTATCCTGTCGGCTCTTTTCAGGTTGAAATTATCTTTCGTATATTCATTCCAGGGCAATTCCAGCATGGTCTGGATGTAATTTACCTGGACTGAATATTCACCGGTAGCAGGGTTCAGGCGTTGTAATTTGTCAAGCTCCTTTGAAAACTCCTTTTTAACCTCCTCTGACCATTTTTTATTTTTTCCTTTTTTCCTGTATTCAGTAATTTCCTGGTCAACCGGATTACCTCCGAGTTCGTCCTGTATCGTCTTCATCTGTTGATGAAGCAGGTATTCTCTTTGTTGCTGGTCGAGATCGGATTTCACCTTGGACTGAATGTCGCTTTTCAATTCCAGCATTTGTACCTCTTTTGAAAGGTGTTCCAACAGGTACAGACCCCGTTTCACGACATTGTTCATTTCGAGCAATTTTTGCTTCTCCTCCATATTGAGTTCACTGTTGGAGGCAAGGAAATTGATCAGAAACGATGGGCTTTCAATGTTTTTTACAGCAAATGTGGCTTCAGCCGGTATATTTGAAGATAATTTAATGATCTTGATAGCCAGATCTTTCAGGGTTGCGGCCACAGCATCGGCCTCCTCCTTTGGTTCTTCCCTGGAATCTTCAAGGGGGGAAATCCTGGCAATATGATAGGGCTTATCTGTCATCAGGTCTTCCACCTTGAATCTTTTCCGGCCCTGTATGATCACACTGGTGGATCCATCCGGCATTTCAAGAATCTTCAGTATCTGTGCCACAGTACCGACCCGGTAGATATCTTCGAGTTTCGGCTCTTCGATATTGGAATCGAGCTGAGAAACTGCCCCCAGTATCTTATTCTTTTTATAAACATCCTGGATCAGCTTGACAGATTTGTCTCGTCCAACAGTAATGGGGATGACAACACCAGGAAATAACACAGTATTTCTCAGCGGGAGTACAGGCAGTACATCCGGGATATTCATTTTCCCCATTGCTTCTTCTTCGTCATCGGCCAGCAAAGGAATATATTCCGCTTCTTCATCCATGGGCAGGAAAAGGTCTTCAAGTCCTTTTGCAAAATCACTATTCATTCTTCCCTCCTAATTTCAAACAGTCAACCTGTCAGTATAACAAGATTTTTTTTCGCTTTACAGTTATGGCAATAAGTATGCCATACTAAATATACGAAAAAGCGGGGTTTTTGTTCTAAATATACCTTATTGAGACCTCTTTGAGGAATTTTTCTTCCAGCAGCCTGGACATCCTTTTTGCCACAGTGCGGCGGATTTCGAGGTCGACCGGGAGATTTGGGTCCTGGTGTGCGATATTGATACGTGTGCCGATAATGATCTCGATCTCATCACTCTCCTTCACCATTTTTATGATCCTGTCGGCCGGACCATTGCCCAGGTCGTAACCCGGGGTGTATTCTTTCAGTATCCTGGTAACTTTTGTCAGCGTAAGAATTCCTTCGGTCACCAGGTCTATGCCGGGCATGACAGAAACCGGGGGAAGGTCGGGATCTGAGAATTCAAGGCTGTCTTCAATAGTGACATCCAGGCCCCTGGCGATGATGTCGGCGGTGGTTGCACCACAAATGATCTTCTTGCCTTTGAATTCCTTAACTGCGCTGACAAGTTTCTTGTCATTTTCTTTTTCATATGGAGGGCCGGTGGAGATGAGTAATTTCCTGGGTTCACGGAAATAGATACTTGCACAGCTGGTATCATCCTTTGAACTATAATTGTCGTTACGGTAAGCCATATTGACAATTTTTTCGGCAAGTTTGGCAGCTGACAGGCTGGGGGTGTTCCTGACGAGCTTTTCAGCATAGGATGCAAGTTGGTCGTGCCCCCATCCAAGCGGGAATTTTTCTGTACCCAATCCACTCTGGGTAATGCCATCCGAGAATATAAGGATCCTGTCCTCCTTCAGGGGTTTGAACTGACAGGTCCTGATCTCCTTGCCTTCATTTTTTGCCGTATGCAACACCGTCTGCTGCCATCCCGGATCAAACAGTCTCAGGTTTCGGATAATGATGGTCTGTGGGTTGTCATATTCCAGTATATTGATTTTTCCATCGGCTTCGATATCCACAATGGTAAATGTTGAATAGCTCATGTGCCGCTCACTGCATACCGGCAGTGTATTCATGATGATATCTGCGATGGTTTCAGGATGTTTGTGTTCAATTGTGAAATTGACCGACATAGTGGCTGTTAATGTAGCAAGTACATTGGCTTTTACACCGTGCCCCATTCCATCGGACAGGACTGCGATTGTGCGGTTTTCCTCCCTGATTTTACGCGACAGGAATACATCCCCGCAAATCCGTTCCTCACCATAATTTCTTTGCTCAGAAATCACCTCTATGTAAAAATCGCTGTTCATGCTTTGTCCAGCCTAATTTTTTGGCTTGTAGGATTCTATTATCGAGTTCAGCATTCGCTCAGATTCCGAAGCCCCTTCGCCAAGGATAAACCCGATCTGTTGCACCAGGCTCAGGTTTTTATCGACCACATCGGTAAGGCGTTTGACAATCTCTTCTTTTTGCACTTCTGGAGCAGATAGGTCGCGGATGACTGCGCCGACGATTTTTTCTTTCCTGATGACGAAAACAGAGATGCTGAACTGTTTACCAACTAGTGTGATGTCCCGGTCAGTAATATTTTCATTGTTGGCGAGTACATAGGTAAACAGGTTATGAACCGGATAGGGGAGTAATGTCTTCAGATCTGCGCCTGTTAATCCCGGTATTACCTCATTGATCTCAAGTGCCTCTTCGCCAAGCAGTTCAATGAAGCTTTCATTGGCTTGTATAATTTTAAGTGATTTATCCAGGATCACGACCCCGGATGGAAGCTTTTGCAGCATGGTCCTGGTTATTTCAGAAGCCTCCATCGAAGATTCTTTTTCCTGTCTTGCAATTTTTTCTGAAGCCTTCAGGGCAGCCTGTGCCTGTGCCAGTTTTTCATTACTGATTTTAAGTGACTGAATGTGGTCCAGGGTATTGCTTGTGGCGTAGAAGTTGCACATCTCCGGAACAGCGAGTCCCTGGGCAATTGCAGTGGCAAATTCGTGGCATGATTTATATCCACATGCACCGCATCCTCTTTCATTTTCTTCATGCTTTTGCAATTCAGCCTGTATCTTCTCAACTTTATCTTTCGGGGGTGCAGGAAGTCGCTGATCATCATTCACAAACCCCCTTTCAAGCTTGATATCATCATAAGCTGACAGTGCTGCCTGGTGTGACTTCTCATCAAAATTTCCTGCACGCCTGTTCAGGTATTTGATCAGCTGACTTCGCCGGAGCCATTTCCTGGCTCCGGGAGAGGTGCCTCTCCCCATGATAAACTCTTTGTAGAAGATATTAAAATGAGATTTGATCGTCGTAATCTCTTCTTCGAACTCCCTGATGCTGTCAAATATAAGGTCACCTTCTACAGTTATGACCTTTGAGGTGAGAACACGCTGGTCAATGTCGGCTGCTTCAAGTATTCCGCTTGACAAGGGGAAGAGGGATCCTTTGTATCCGATGGGATCGTTAAATTCACTGTATTCCAGGTTTTTTTCATCGATTCCTGATTCGCTGAAGAGTTCTCTGAGCTCAAGGAAAGTGAGGACAGTATCAATTCTTTCTTCGCCGGAAAGTCGCACGGCCTCTTCTTTACTTGCAATCAGGGGTGATATATAGGCCAGGCGGATATCGTTCCCGTAGAGTTTCCGCGCAACACGTGCTGTAGCAATAACAGGTGGCACGATCGGTGCCAGGTTTTTGATCAGTTCCGGCTTGTATTTTTCAACATACATAACGGAGATCGGACAGTTGGCGAACAGGTAGTATTTTCCTTTACTTTTGCTTATGAGTTCCTTATACTGCTGTGCGACAAGTTCAACCCCAAATGCCACCTCCTGTACATACTTGAATCCCAGTTTGCGGATCATGCTGACAAATTTTCGGTAATCCGTAATATCCGGGAATTCTCCTGCGATCGAAGGGTCAACAAGAGCAGCCACAGGTGTTTCTCCTTTTAACAACTTCTTGAGCTCGTCTTTACTGTTGCGGATATCAACGGCGTTGTCGAAACAGACAGCATGACAGTTGCCACATCCGATGCAGCGCTCAGGAATGATGATCGGCTTTGGCCGGTCGGGTTCGACTTTGATCGCCTTGACAGGACATGACCTTACACACGCATAGCAGGCGGTGCATTTTTCCCTGTTTATCTTTAGCAATGGCTCCATAGGGGTATCTTACGTATTAAACGTCTTCTGCAGCAGTTCGAGAATATTTTCACGGTCAATCTCCTCGTGAATGTGATCGTTGATCTTAACTACCGGTCCCTTGCTGCAATCTCCGAAACAGTGATTTCCCTTCAGGACCACATCCCCTGAAAGCTGATGTTCATCAAGGTAATGCCGGATGACTTCCAGGGTTTTATTATTGCCCCTGCTGAAACAGGAACTTCCCATGCATATCTGAATAATTACCTTCTCTTTCACACTGACAAAGATACGAAGTTAAATCATTCACAAAGGATAAACATTGGGCAAAGCTCCATGGCCAGTCTGTAATTTATATTGCATTTAAATTGTTGAACTCATATCGTAAAGCACATACATACAATTATATACGAATGTATTATTAATGTTGTTATTAAAATTCGATTGTCTTATTGTTATTAGTGTAACAATGTTTGGAGATTCACATAACAATGCAATATATTTGTGATTCTCCGGATCTTCTACATGAGATTCGGTGAAAAGATGAGTGGGCAGCTCATTTCTCAATGTTAAAAGATGAAACAGCGCATAGAAGATATTCTGCAGCATTTCCAGCAGGTAAACCGGGATTCCCTCATTCCGGTACTCCAGGCCATCCAGGACGAATACGGATATCTTACTGAAGAGGCACTTGAAGAGATTGGTGCACAACTGAATCTGCCTGCCAGCAAGATATACGGACTTGCGACTTTTTACAACCAGTTCACATTCAGTCCGCGGGGTAAATACCATATTCGTATATGCAATGGTTCAGCCTGTCATATTGATCATTCTGAATCCATACGCAAGGAGTTTAAAAAGCAGCTTGGGATCGGTGACGGGGAAACCACCAGGGATGGCATGGTAAGCCTGGAGATCGTGGCTTGTATTGGAGCGTGTGGACAGTCACCTGTGATCGCTGTCAATGATGAGTATTATCCGAAGTTCAAATCGAACAGGGTAAAGAAGTTGCTGGATGAGATCCGATCCATGCATCAGTAGAGAAGATACAGATGTCTGAAAACAAGGAAAAAATATCGATGAAGGAGTTACTGCCTGTACTTGCAGAGCAGTTGGATGAATCACTTACCCCGGAGATGCAGGATACCCTGACTGAAAACCGCAGGTATACACTGACGAGGCCGCTGATACTCCTGGGGATGAATACATCAGGCCGGATCGCTGGTGCCGACAGTATCTATGAGGCATTGCACACCTACCTGAATGATCGGGAGATTGATGCGGAGATTGGTGAAACGGGTGCAATCGGACTGGGATCAGAAGAGCCGATAATAAGCATCCAGCTCCCGGGAAGGACCAGGATTTTCTATACGAACCTGGTTGCAGATGAGATACCCCTTTTGCTTGACGATATTTTTCACCAAACAATTCCCCGGGAAAAACTGCTTGGTCAGCTTCGAAATGATGAGCTTGATGCCTGGCAGGATATTCCTTTTCTTGATGAACTTCCCTTTTTTGGCAAACAGCAGCGCGTATTGCTCAGGCACAATGGCATCATCAATCCACTTTCGATCGATGAGTATATTGCCAACGGAGGATATGGAGCATTTCTGAAGGCGATCAGGATGCATACCTTCGAGGAGATCTGTGTCATGGTTGAAGAGAGCGGGCTCCGGGGAAGATCAGGCAGTGGATACAACACCGGGAAAAAATGGATGGTGGCGCAACAGACTCCTGCAGAACAGAAATACCTGGTATGTAATGCTGAAGAGAGTGATCCAGGGGCATTTATGGACCGTGCGTTGATGGAAGGAAATCCACACCAATTGATCGAGGGAATCTGTACCGCTGCTTATGCGATTGGAGCTTCACGGGCTTTCATCTATATCAGGTCTGAATACAGGGATTCCATTCGAAAACTAAATGCAGCCATCGATCAGGCGCGGGCATATGGTTTGCTGGGGCACAATATCTTCTTCAGTGGTTTTAATCTTGACATCATGATCAGGAAAGGACCGGGTGCATTTGTGTGTGGAGAGGAGACAGCACTTATTGCCAGTATGGAGGGGAAACGAGGGATGCCGCAATCCAAACCACCCTATCCGGCCGAACGGGGCTTTCACAAAAAGCCAACGGTGATCAATAATGTAGAGACGCTTTCAAATATTCCACACATCGTCATGAACGGTCCGGATTGGTTCAGGTCCATTGGCACCAAGGATTGTCCGGGAACAAAGATATTTTCTGTCAGCGGACGGGCCAGGCACAAAGGTCTTATCGAGATACCCATGGGGACAAGCCTCGAATTCCTTGTTGACGAGATCATTGGCGGAGCAAGCGATAACCGGACGCTAAAGGCAGTGCATATCGGGGGGCCTTATGGCTGCATCATTCCGGCAGGCAAACTGAATGTTCCTGTCTGCTACGAGACATTCAGGCGGGAAGGAGCTGTACTGGGTGCCGGAGGTATCCTGGTGCTTGATGAAAAAACGTGTATTGTTGATCTGGTAAAATACTTCATGGGATTCATGAAACACCAGAGTTGCGGAAAATGCATTCCATGCAGGGAGGGAACCAAGCGAATGTCTGAATTGCTGGATGAGATCACCCGTAAGCCGGCCGACCAGGATCAGCATGATACGCTCGAGAAGTTCAGGGGGCTGATACAATTGGAAAAACTTGCGGATGTGATGCGCGACACCTCGCTCTGTGGCCTGGGTCAGCTTGCGCCCAATCCACTGATCAGCAGTCTGCGCAATTTCAGGGAGGAGTTTGAAGCGCATATTTTTGACCGTCATTGCAAGCCGAATGTTTGCAGGGAATTACGCACTTACTATATTGATGTTGAGCTCTGTACGGGATGTGCAATTTGCGCAAAAAGATGTCCGGAGGAGGCGATCATTGGTACAGAACGACACCCATTTTTTATTGTATCGGACAAATGTACCGGATGTGGTATATGCAGGGAGGTATGTAAATTCAGCGCAGTATTCTACAATTGACCATTCAGACAGCTATGATCAAGATTGAGGTAAATAAAAAGATGATCAGTGTTGAGAGAGGGGAGACCATCCTTTCGGCGCTGAAGAACAATGGGATCAAAGTTCCGACCCTTTGTAGTATGAGTGAGCTGTCCCCAACCGGAGCATGCAGGATGTGTGTCGTCGAGGTGGAAGGTTATGATAACCTGGTCCCTGCCTGTTCTTTCAGGGTAGAGGAATGGATGAAGATCAGGACACACTCGGCGCGTGTACTGAATGCAAGGAAGACAAATGTTGAATTGCTCCTTTCCAACCATCCGGATGATTGCCTGTATTGTGAAAGGAATGGAAACTGTGAACTTCAGAAGCTTTCTGAGGACTTGAATGTAAGGAACAGAACCATACAGGGACAGAAATGCAATTTCAAGCTTGATACCTCCAGCAAGGGAATTGTGCGGGATCCTGCAAAATGCATTCTTTGCGGGAGATGTGTGCGGGTTTGTGAAGAGATTGTCGGCGTGGCTGCATTTGACTTTGAAAGAAGAGGAGAGCAGTTGCGTATTGCCACAGCATTGTCAGAACCACTGGCATTTTCAAGTTGTATTGAATGCGGAATGTGTGTCATTTCCTGCCCGACCGGAGCCCTTATTGATCATACTCAATTCCAGGAAATAGATACATCCCTTGATGATCCGGAGATCATTGTTGCAATTCAGTATACGCCGGAGGTGGTGGTTTCCATTGCAGAGGAATTCGGTTTCAGACCCGGGACTGAGCTAAAAGGTATTTTAAATAGTGCGCTTCGTAAGATCGGTTTTGACTATATTTTCGAGACCTCCTGCGGGGGCGATGTCTATGTAATGGAACAGGCTGCAGAATTGGCAACCAGGCTAAAGCGGTCAGAAAAAATTCCGATGATTACATCCAGATGTGCTGCCTGGGTCAATTATGTTGAAGCGTTCAGGCCGGAACTGATGTCCAACCTTGTCCCGGTCAGATCTCCCCACCAGATCACAGGGAAACTGATCAAGACATGGTTCACATCAAAGCTCAAAACAAAGAAGCATCGGATTCACTCCGTTTTGATCACAAATTGTACTGCAGCCAAACAGGAAGCAACACGTCCGGATTATTATACTGATCACACACAGGATGTTGATTTTGTGCTGACCACCAGGGAAATGGCAAGACTGATCCGGCTTAATGGAATTGATTTCCAGGAGCTCGAACCAGAACCTGCAGACGGACCTTTCCATGCAGTCAGTTCCGCAGGTAAGTTGCTTGCAACATGTGGAGGTGAAGCAGAGGCAACTCTCAGGACCGTATACAGGGAGATGAATAAGAAGGAGCTCCAGGACGCGCGTTTATCCAAACTTCGTGGTCATCGTGACGTTAAGGAAGTAACAATTCCCAGCCAGAAAGGTGAGATCAGGGTGGCTGCTGTAAGTGGTCTGAAAAGTGCACTGTCACTCCTGGATGAAGTTGTATCGGGGAAGAGACATTATGATATGATTGAAGTAATGGTCTGCAAGGATGGTTGCATCAACGGGGGCGGTCAGCCCATACCCCCGTCTCAGCCTGCCGTCAAAGCCAGGACAAGGAATATTTATGAGATGGATAAGAATGAATCCGTGAAATCTGCCCATAAGAATAAGGCGGCATTAAAAATCTATGAGGAGCTGGCAAGATCACCGGGTTCAGATGAAAGCAGAGAATTATTCCTTGCCAGTTTTGAGCACAAAAAGGTGCTGAAATAGTCAATTTCCGTTCAGAGGATCTGCATGTCTGTTCAGAATTTAAAATTGAATTGCACTTTTTTGTATATTGTTCAAAAAATAACACTATTTATTTACGCAGAATTTGCATTTTTGCATATCAACTTATGCACATATTTTGATATCTGAATTTGAATCAATGACAGGCATTGCCTGAAGCAGGTATTAATAAAACAGGATATATGAAATTACCCGAAAGAACAGTAGAGCGTATCAGTGAATACAGGCGATCCTTGCTGAACTGTCTTGCAGAAGGCAAGACACATATTTATTCTCATGAGTTGGCCCAGATGCACCATAATACTGCTGTGCAGGTTCGTCGTGACATCATGTTTATCGGTTACAGCAGCATGCAGCGGAAAGGCTACGATGTCAAGGAGCTGATCGATGTAATCGGGAACATCCTGGACAGTGAGACCGGCTTAAATGTTGCGGTTGTTGGGATCGGTAATCTGGGCAGGGCAATCACTGCCTACTTTATGGGCAAGCGTTCCAAACTGAACATTGTGGCTGCCTTTGATGTGGATCCAAACAAGGTTGACAGGGTGATCTCTGGAGTAAAGTGTTATGCTATCAACCAGATGCAGGAGATCATCAGTCAGAAAAACATCTCCATTGCTGTCATTACTGTTCCAGCCGACCAGGCGAGGGAAATTGCTGAAAACCTTTACCTTGCAGGGGTGAGGGGGTTGTTGAACTTTACAACTGTACCGTTGAATGTCTCCCCTGAGGTATATATCGATGAGTATGATATGATCACTTCACTCGAGAAAGTTGCCTATTTTGTCAAAACCAATAAGGCTGTTAATACTGCCTGATGCTCTTGATTGAAAAGAGATGATCAATACATCTATGTACTGTTCAGTGCTATGTGAGGGGTATTGGTCCTTTTTTTGTATCTTCCATTCCTAATGAAATCTCAATACAATGAAAAAGAGAATCCTGCCGGTATGTGTGCTTGTGATTGCAGCACATACAATATTGCCTGCACAAGACAAAGTCCTATCATCTGTAATCCGGGAAGTTACCGTTTTTTACCAGGGAGCCCAGGTAACGAGGGCATCAGAAGATGTTACACTCACAACGGGACAGCATCTGCTTACGCTTGAGGGACTTGAGAGATCCCTGCAGGTAAACAGTCTGCGCGTTGGAATAACAGGCACAGCGAAGATTCTGAATGTGGTCAAAAGTACCGATTACATCAACCAGCAGGAGAGTTCTGTGAAGATCACCCAGCTCCAGGAAGAACTGGATAAAAACAGAAGAAAGACAGAAGATCTGAATGTTGAGATTCAGGTATATGAGCAGGAGAAAGCACTCTTGGCTGCCAACATGAAGTTGGGAGGTTCAGATAACGGGGTTGCGGTTTCACAGATTAGGGAGGGAGCAGTGTTTTATCGATCGAGGCTGCTGGAAATAGAGAAACAAATTCTATTGAAGAGAAGGGAGATTAAAAATGTGCAGGAGCAGAACAATAAAATACAGGCGCAGCTGAATGAATTGAACTATCAAAGAAATCAGCCCACAAGCAAGGTAGAGGTAACAGTTGAGATGGAAAAGGCGGGAAGTTGCAGGATTTTTCTGGACTATATAGTTCCGCAGGCTGGCTGGGCGGCCAATTATGATATTCGAATTGATGAGGTCGGGGGTCCGGTGAACGTGATAAGGAAAGCCTCTGTAAGTCAGCAAACTGGTCAGGACTGGGAAGATGTGAAATTAAGATTTTCCACGGGGAATCCCATGGAGCAACAAACGGTCCCGGAACTTCAGCCCTGGTTCGTTCAATTTGTCTATCCGCAGAATCGGGAGATCAAACCAAGCGGCATGACACGATCCAGGTCAAAATCTGTAGTTGACAAATCTGAGGCTGCAGCTTCTGAAACAATGGCATTGAGTGAGGTCGTCGAAGTTGGTTATGATGGATTTGTGGCGGTAGAAACAGGTAGAAATAACTCCATTCTTGAATTTGAAGTTCAAACGAAAGCAACCATCCGGAGTGATGGAAAAGACAATGCTTTCTCACTGGGTAGCGAGGAGCTTGATGCTTCCTATCATTTCCAGTCAGTTCCGAAAAAGGAGAAAGCAGCCTATCTGATGGCCACAATGACAGATTGGGAGGGCTATGAACTTGTAGATGGAACTGCTAATATCTATTATGAGAAGATGTTTATTGGGGAGACCTATTTGACGACCAACATGACATTGGATTCCCTCCGTCTGTCACTTGGAGAGGACAAAGGGATCATCGTTGACCGGAAGGTGGTGAAAGATTTTACGCGTGCCAGGACCATCGGGAACAGCGTAAGAAAAACATTTGGCTTTGAGATCGTAGTGAGAAACACGAAATCCAGTATCGCCGAGCTGGTTGTCGAAGATCAGATTCCACTATCATCAGATAGTCAAATCACCGTTGATATGGAGGAGATAGGAGAGGGTGAGCTGGATGAACAAACCGGGAAAGTCACCTGGCGGCTGAACATTGACCCAGGTGAAACAGTAACCCTCCCGTTTAAGTATTCAATCAAGTATCCAAAGGACAAGGTGATTGGAATTTGACTTTTGTTTTCAATATCTATGGAAAAAAGAATAGGAACAGTGATCATTCTTATCGAATCCTCTGGCCAGGTCGAACGGTTGAACAGGATCATTTCCTCCCATTCCGACCTGATCCTCGGGAGGCAGGGCATACCGCTTCGCGAAAAACAGGTCAATATCGTCTCGCTGGTACTCGAAGGAACAACAGATGAAATTGGATCATTGACCGGAAAACTCGGCAGACTTGATGGAATCAGGGTAAGATCTGTCCTTGCAAACTGACAAATGTTAAAAGAACCTCATTTTTTTGTTAAAATGACTTCCGTTAACAACAATTTTAACGTTTGGGGGTTTAATTTGTGAAAGTAATTGTTGGGGTGCAAGGCAGACTGCGAATCTTTTTGAGGGTTTTAGGGAGAGTAGCAGTCTGCCTTATTTTTTTGCCCGATTTCAAATCATCTCCACTCATTCCAATCCACTCATGATCAATATAATGCGATATAATGACCACCCATAAGACTGGTGTCGGCTCAAATTAATAATAATTATATCTGTTTCAGCTGGTCACTATTTTCAATACACTTCCAGACCTGTTTCACATTCCTTTTCTGTTTTTTTTTCGAAAAACTGATCTTTCTATTTCTGTTTAGGTGCAGATTTGCCCTGTAAGGTGGAAAATTTGGAAAGAGTTATGTTTTAAGACACGGGGATACATTCAGATGTAACGCGTGCCTTTTTTATCTTTGGAAGGCCTAAAACACACCAGATGATTACACGTCAACTTATTGATCCGAAGAGCATTGCGATTGTTGGTGCTTCCAATAACATTTCCAAACCAGGGGGCAAGATCTACCATAACCTCAAATCCGGGACATTCACGGGTAAACTTTATCCAATGAATCCTAAGGAGGACAAGATCCAGGATGACAGTTGCTTCAGGGAGTTATCTGAATTACCCGATTCAGAAATGGCAATCCTGGCGATTCCAGCGAAGTTCTGTGTTGAGACAGTTGATTACCTGGCATCAAAGAAATCTACCAGGGCTTTTGTGATCATTTCTGCAGGTTTCAGTGAGGAAGACCAGGAGGGGGCAGATATCGAAAGAAGGATTACGGAGATATGTAACAGCTATGAAGCCTCCCTGATCGGACCTAATTGTATTGGTGTGATGACCCCGGGATACCAGGGGGTATTCACCCTTCCTATACCAAAGCTGGACAGGGCAGGATGTGATTTTATTTCAGGAAGTGGTGCCACTGCGGTGTTTATCATGGAAGCGGGATTGCAGAAGGGATTGAAATTCAACAGTGTTTTTTCAGTTGGTAATTCAGCACAGAACGGCGTAGAGGATGTCCTTGAATATATGGACAATACCTATGAGGATGGCATCAGCTCCAGGGTAAAGATCCTCTATTTTGAATCCATTGGGAATCCCGATAAGTTGCTGAAACATGCCTCCAGCCTGATCAGGAAGGGTTGCAGGATTGCAGCCATTAAAGCGGGGACTTCAGAAGCAGGATCACGGGCTGCTTCATCGCATACTGGCGCCATGGCAAGTTCCGACCAGGCTGTGGATGCTCTGTTCAGGAAGGCAGGAATCATCAGGTGCTTTGGAAGGGAAGAGCTGGCAACGGTGGCCGGCATCCTTCTCTACCCGGAGTTGCCGGAAAAAAATTATGCTATCATCACCCATGCAGGCGGACCAGCGGTAATGCTCACCGATGCGCTGGCCGAGGGCCAGCTGGATGTCCCAAAACTTTCGGGGGAAGATGCTGACGATCTGCTTGAAAATCTCTTCCCGGGTTCATCCGTGGCAAACCCCATCGATATTCTTGCCACCGGTACAGCTGAACATGTCCGGCTCAGCCTGGAATACTGTGAAAACAGGTTTGAAAAGATTGACGGGGTGATCCTGATTTTTGGAACTCCCGGCCTGGCACCTGTATATGATGTATATGAGGAGGTTCATAAGCATATGTGCAAGAGCAGGAAACCTGTTTATCCCGTGTTACCTTCTGTAACAACGGCGGCTTCTGAAATTGAGCAATTTTTGTCCTATGGCCACCTGAATTTTTCCGATGAAGTCATTCTTGGCAGGGCACTGGTAAATATCAGCCAGACTCCGAAGCCGGCCGGGGAGAGCATTTTCATGGACGGAATTGACATTAAATCCATTCGGACATTGATTGACCGGTCTGGTGATGGATACATGACTCCCGCAGATGTGAAGGAGCTGTTTCTACATGCGGGAATCCCTGCTGTCAAAGAAGCTGTTGTAAATGATCCGGATGCACTCGAAAAGATAGCAGACGATCTGGGGTATCCCCTCGTGATGAAGGTGGTCGGACCGCTTCACAAGACTGATGTAGGTGGGGTGGTGCTTGGGCTGGAAAGCCTGGTCGAGGTGGAGAGAGCCTTTGATGAGATGAGACATATTGAAGGATTTGAGGGTGTGCTTCTACAACCGATGCTTAGTGGAACTGAATTGTTTATCGGGGCTGTGTATGAGGAGAAATACGGACATGTGGTCATGTGTGGTCTGGGTGGAATCTTCGTTGAGACCCTGAAGGATATCAGTTCCGGCCTCGCTCCATTGACCTTTCCGGAAGCAAATAGCATGATTGAAAAGTTGCGGTCATACGAATTACTTAAAGGAACCAGGGGGCAGCAAGGTGTAGATACAGAAAAGTTTGCTGAAATCATTGTCAGGCTCTCCACAGTTCTCAGGTATACACCTGAGATCAGAGAACTGGATATGAATCCCCTGATCGCAGGAAAGGATGGTTTGACAGTTGTTGATGCAAGGGTCAGAGTCGGCCTGGACTCATAAACAGGTGATATTGATTATTCTGAGGGATGATAAGTTCAAGAACACATAGGTAATATGTTAAACGGCACCCCTGGTTTTGTTATCAATTTTTATTTTCACGGTGCAAAAAAGAAGGAATGAGGAAGACCCCAATTAATTCTGATATTGTCAGCAAAGTCATCAATGATTTTGGCATTCACCCGGTCGGTCGCGGAACGATCCGAGAGATTGTAAAAATAGTCAATGATATACAGGAGGAGACCGGAAATGAATTCATCAGGATGGAGATGGGAGTTCCCGGACTTGAGCCTGCTGAAGTGGGTGTAGAAGCCGAGATAAAAGCCCTCAAATCTGGTGTGGCCTCCAGATATCCGAATATTGAAGGGATTCCTACATTGAAAAATGAGGTCTCAAGGTTCGTGAAACTGTTCATGGATATTGATGTACCGCCAGAATGTTGCATCCCTACCGTGGGATCGATGATGGGAGGCATGGCCTCTTTCATGGTGGTCAACCGTTCGGATCATTACAGGACAGGAACACTATTCCTTGATCCTGGATTCCCGGTTCAGAAACAGCAATGCCTGGTGCTGGGACATTCATTTGGTTCATTTGACCTTTACGATTACAGGGGTGACAAGCTTGAAGCAAAACTTGAGGAGGAGATCAACATGGGCAGATACTCCTCGCTATTGTATTCAAATCCGAACAACCCTTCATGGATTTGTCTCACAGAGCAGGAACTGGAGATCATTGGCAAGATATCCAGGAAATATGATGTAACGGTCATCGAAGACCTCGCCTATTTCGGGATGGATTTCAGAAAAGATATGTCAACCCCAGGGAAGCCACCTTACCAGGCGACAGCTGCGAGGTATACCGACAACTGGCTGATGCTGATCTCAAGTTCAAAGGCATTCAGTTATGCAGGGCAAAGGATCGGAATGATGGTTGTTTCGTCAGAACTGTACAACAGGAGATTTCCGGATTTGAAAAGATATTACAATTCAGATAAGTTCAGCCATGCAATGATCTACGGGGCTTTATATGCCTTATCTGCCGGAGCCGCCCACACGCCGCAGTATGCGCTTGCGGCGATGTTAAAGGCTGCCAATGACGGTGAATATAATTTTATCGAGGTGGTCAGTGAATATGGCAAAAAAGCCAGGATCATGAAGGAGCTTTTCACCAGGTACGGATTTCGGATTGTCTATGAAACGGACATTGATGAACCGATTGCAGACGGATTTTATTTTACACTTGCCTACCCTGGATTTGACGGTACACAGTTGGTGGAGGAGATGCTGTATTACGGGATCAGTGCGATTGCACTGAACATTACGGGCAGCGCCTATCCTGAAGGGGTTCGCGCATGCGTGTCACAAGTGAGGAGAGAACAGTTTGATGACCTGGAATACAGGTTAAAGTGTTTTTCTGAAGATCATCCTGCATGACTATAAATAATCCTTCTAAATAGGGGGGATTTGGGACAAAAGAATTCATACGGGGATAACTTTTTTTTAATATCGCCGGGAACTCCATACTTTGTCGATGTGGTTTTGAGAGGTACTGAATATTGAGCTTAAGAACAAGGGAACGGGACATTATATATTGAGACTGAAAAATTTAATATACCTGAATTATGGGAAAAATGAGAGGAGCAATCGTTGTTGACAATGAACGCTGCAAAGGTTGCGAAGTCTGCATGGTGAACTGTCCGGCCGATACCATTGCAATGGCCAGCGAGGTGAATGGGAAGGGATATCATTATGCTTACATGGAAAAACCGGAGACTTGCACGGGGTGTGCGAATTGTTCAATTGTTTGTCCGGATGGTGTGATAACTGTATACAGGGTAAAAGCTTAAAAAACACACAGATATGGGAGAACTTCGATTAATGAAAGGCAATGAAGCGGTTGCGGAGGCTGCTATTCGAGCAGGTGTGGATGCATATTTCGGATATCCGATCACACCCCAGTCTGAAGTGCTGGAATACCTGATGCTGCAAAAACCCGAGGAACGTACCGGAATGGTCGTACTCCAGGCAGAAAGTGAGATTGCTGCAATCAATATGGTATATGGAGCTGCAGGAACGGGGAAAAAGGTGATGACCTCCTCCTCCAGTCCGGGTATCAGTCTGAAAATGGAAGGGATCAGCTACATTGCCGGAGCCGAACTGCCATGCCTTATACTGAATGTTGTAAGAGGTGGACCTGGGCTCGGAACAATACAGCCTTCCCAGGCCGATTATTTCCAGGCCACCAAAGGTGGCGGACATGGCGATTACAGGTTGGTAGTGCTGGCACCCGCTTCGGTGCAGGAAATGGCAGATTTTGTGGACAAAGGAATGGAGCTGGCATTTAAATACAGGAATCCGGTGATGATCCTTTCTGATGGTTTGATCGGCCAGATGATGGAGAAGGTAGAATTGCCCGATCAGAAGGAGCGGGTGAAGGAATTTGACCAGAGCTGGGTGATCACAGGAAAGACGAAAGACCGGGAACGGAATATCATCACCTCTCTGAACCTGGATCCAGATAAACAGTACCAGCATAATATGAGACTGAAGGAAAAGTACGACAGCATGTCGGACGATGTGATGTATGAAACATTTGATTGTGAAGATGCTGAGTTTTTGCTTGTGGCCTATGGATCAAGCTCACGGATTTGTCAGAAAGCAGTAGATGAGGCAAGAAGCCGGGGCAAGAAGCTGGGACTCCTGCGACCCATTACCCTTTTTCCATTTCCTGATGCAATCATCTCAAAGTTGGCCAGGCAGGTAAAGGGCATCCTTTCCGTAGAACTTAATACGGGTCAGATGGTGGAAGATGTCATGCTGGCAGTTAACGGCAGGGTTCCGGTCTATCACTATGGGACTCCGGGTGGCAAGATCTTTTCACCCGATGATGTCTTAAAAGCAATTGATGAAAAATTAATGGGAGGATACTAATGGATATCAAAGAGATAATCAAACCGGAAAACCTGGTGCATCAACGCACCTCTCTTATGACCGATGCAACACTCTCGTATTGTCCGGGTTGTGGTCACGGAACCGTGCATCACCTGGTCATGGAGGTTGTGGAAGAGATGGAAATACAGGAGCAAACCATCGGAATAGCGCCGGTAGGTTGTTCTGTTCTGGCATATGACTTTATGGACATTGACATGTCCCAGGCAGCACATGGCAGGGCACCAGCAGTTGCTACCGGGATCAAAAGGCTATGGCCAGATAAATTTGTTTTTACTTACCAGGGAGATGGCGACCTTGCTGCCATTGGCACAGCAGAAACTATCCATGCCTGTAACAGGGGTGAGGACATTACTATCATCTTTATCAACAACGGGATCTATGGTATGACAGGTGGCCAGATGGCTCCCACTACGCTGGAAGGGATGAAATCATCAACCTCGCCCTATGGTCGTGATTTGCAGTCGATGGGACATCCATTGAAGATCACCGAACTTGTTGCGCAGCTTCCGGGAACAAATTTTGTAACCCGCCAGGCAGTCCATAAGCCAGGGAATGTCAGGAAGACCAAAAAGGCCATCCGCAAGGCGTTCGAAGTTCAGAGGGAGAAAAAGGGCATGTCCTTTATTGAGATCGTATCCAACTGTAATTCGGGTTGGAAAATGAGTCCCAATGAATCCAATGTATGGATGGAGGAGCATATGTTTCCATCTTACCCTTTGGGCGACATGAAGGTTGATGGTAAAATCGTAAAAGACCTGATGAAGGACCTGGTTTAAATTGAATCCCAGACTAAAACGAATATTATGACTGAAGAAATAATTATTGCTGGTTTCGGCGGACAGGGCGTACTTTCAATGGGTAAGATCCTTGCCTATTCAGGAATAATGCAGGAGCAGGAGGTAAGCTGGATGCCATCATACGGGCCCGAAATGAGGGGTGGAACAGCAAACGTCACCGTAATCCTTAGCGATGAAAGGGTAAGTTCTCCAGTACTGCATAGTTATGATACTGCGATCATCCTGAACCAGCAGTCACTTGATAAATTTGAAGAGGCAGTAAAGCCGGGAGGACTTTTATTGTATGACCCCAATGGTATTACCCGGCATCCGGAGCGTGACGACATCAGGGTCTTTAAAATTGAAGCTGCAGCAGAGGCTGCAAAAATGTCCTCAACGAAAACTTTCAACATGATCGTCCTGGGAGCTTACCTGAAGATTAACCCCGTAGTGGATGTTGAAAATGTGATCAAAGGTCTCAAAAGCTCACTTCCTGAAAGGCATCACCACCTTATTCCTGCCAATGAGCAGGCCATTCACAGGGGTATGGAGATCGTGAAGGAGGCCAGGCTGGCCGCCAGTTGATCATTATTCCTCGTCTGGCCGCGGAAAATATTCAGATGGAGAATGGGCCTCCTGGATGATGTTTGCCATCCTCTTCATAATATCCTTGCGTTCAGATGCCAGGTTGATATCTTCCCCGATATCTGTTTCCAGGTTATAGAGTTCCAAGGGCTTATTGAATCCGGGTTGCACAGCTTTCCATTTACCTGCTCTTACGGCGGTCATGAATCCTTGTAAGGGTGATTCCCAATATAAATAGTCATGTTTTTCCTGGCTTTTGCCAAGCAGTTCAGGAAGATATGAGATTCCGTCCGTTTCTGGCGGACTATCAATACCGGCGATTTCGCATGCAGTGGGAAGAAAATCCCAGAATGCGCTTATATGGTCAGATTTCCTGCCCGCTTCTATTGAACCCGGCCACCATGCCACGAAGGGGATCCGGATTCCTCCCTCGTACATATCACGTTTCCCTCCTTTAAGCGGACCGTTACTGTCAAATCTTTCGGTAAATTCCTGGTCAGGCATCGGCCCATTGTCACTGGTAAATATTACCAGGGTATTCTTTTCTATTTCCAGACTTTTAAGTAGCTCTACAATCTTTCCTATGTCATGATCCATCAATGTGATCATTGCAGCATAACCCCTGGATTCATTGTCCCAGTCATCCCTGGAGGAATAGATCCCCTGGTCAGGCACTTCCTGTTTCTCCCCTGCAGGAGCCTCCCCGTTGTCGTGCGGGATCGTATATGGAAGGTAGAGGAAGAAAGGCCCTTCTTTGTTCTTCTCTATAAAATTCAGCGCTTCCACGGTAAAGAGGTCGTGGGAATAGTCGTTCTGCACCGTGCTGTAACTGCCAAGGCCTTTGTGCCAGAAGGTGTCTGCAAGATATTTTACTTCATTGTCCAGGTACACTTTCTCCCCGTTTTTATAGAGGAATTCCGGATAATAATTATGTGCGAGTACCTGGTCGAGATAGCCATAATAGAAATCCCAGCCAAAATTTGCTGGATCACCACTGTTCCCAATATTTCCCAGACCCCATTTCCCGATCATACCTGTGGTATACCCGGCAGATCTTAAAAGAGAGGAAACTGTAACAGTGCCTTCTGGAAGGGGCAACTGGCCCGACGGTGGATATTGCATATTGCCTCTGACAATTGCATGACCAGGATGTTTACCGGTCATCAGTGAACACCTTGAGGGCGCACAAACTGTATTGCCGGCGTAATGGTCGGTAAATATGATTCCCTCTCTTGCGAGCTGGTCCAGCCCTGGTGTTTCAATAATCTTCTGCCCGAAGGCCCCGATATCTCCATAACCAAGGTCGTCGGCCATAATGTAGATAATATTGGGAGTTTCGTTAGCTGTATCCCGAGAAGTATTACATCCCTGCAAGAGGAGTGGCAGGATTAAAAGAAGGCTGTGAAGTTTGGTTTTCATGATCTTTAGGGGTTAATGTGAGCTTTTACCCACTGAATTATTTCTCATAAAAATGCATTTCCCTGATGTAGATGTATGTTTTTTCCGGAAGGAAATAGCGTACATCTTTACCATTTCTGATTGATTCCCTTATAAAACTTGAAGATATCTCCATAAGTGGAGCTTCCATAACGGTAAGATTTTTATGTTTGTATAGGTCCTCACATGACACACCTGGTCGTGGATAGACCAACCTGTGATAGTTTTTTTCCAACAGATCAGCATGTTTCCACCTGTGAAAATTCCTCAATCCATCTGCGCCCATGATCAGGTAAAATTCACGTCCGGGATACTTTTCTCCAAGGTAAGTAAGTGTATCAATGGTATAGGAGGGTTTTGGCATTTTAAATTCTATATCTGATACAGAGAACCTGTCGTCATCTCCAACTGCTCTCCTGGTCAGTTCAAGCCTGTGATGTTCTTTTAAGAGAGATTTTTTTTCCTTGAGCGGGTTTTGGGGACTGACGACAAACCAGAGTTGCGAGATATCGGAGAATTCGAGCATATAGCTGGCAATGGCCAGATGCCCGATATGGACCGGGTTGAAAGATCCGAAGTACAATCCCGTTTTAATCATGTTCTAAAAGTAATAAAACCCGTGTTACTGACAATGCAACTATGAACCGATGAATTTCTCAACTATCATCTCCGCATCCGAAAGTGTCTTTTCCAGTGTTTCATTCACCAGGATCAGATCAAAAGCATTTGCATAGGCCATTTCCTTCTCTGCTTTTGCTATTCGTTTTGATATCTGTTTCTCTGAATCAGTGCCCCGGTTTCGAAGTCTTTGTTCCATTACCTCCATGGACGGTGGTTTGACAAATACTGCCAGTGCCTGCTTTCCAAAAGTCTTTTTTAAGTTCAGTCCGCCTTCAACATCTATATCGAAGATTACGTGTTTACCATCTTTTCTCAGTCTTTCAACTTCCGATTTGAGTGTACCATAAAACTGATGGTTGTATACCTCTTCCCATTCAAGGAATTCATTGCTCTCGATTTTCTTCCTGAATTCTACAGGGCTCATGAAGTAATACTCCCGGCCGTGCTGTTCATTCCCCCTGGGCTCCCTGGAAGTGGCTGAAATGCTGAATTCAAGTCCGTCAACCTGTTTCAAGAGGTGCTTTACAACTGTTGTTTTACCTGATCCCGAAGGGGCTGAGAAGATCACCAGTTTTCCTTTCATCGCTCATTGTTTCAAAGGACATTCAGAATTTGCTCTTTAATCCTCTCCAGTTCATCTTTCATTTCCACGACAAGGCGTTGAATTTCGCTGTGATTTGCTTTGGATCCGAGGGTGTTGATCTCCCGACCGATCTCCTGGCTGATAAATCCAAGTTTTTTACCATTGGGACTACCCTCATCCAGTATTTCAATAAAGTAAGATAGGTGATTTGAAAGCCTCACCTTTTCTTCATTGATATCAAGTTTCTCGAGGTAGTAGAGCAATTCCTGTTCAAAACGATTTTGGTCAATGTCTTCTCCCATGTTCAATTCTTCCAGGTTTGTCCGAAATCTTTCACGTAATCGTTCTATGCGCTCTTTTTCAAATGGCTTTATCTTTTCCTGCCTGGATTGGATTGCAGCGACACAATCCCTGAGGTCTTTTTCGAGAGCAGCACCTTCCTGAATCCTGAACTCATTTAATTCCGCAACGGCACTTTCCAGTGATTTTCGTACCAGCCCCCATTCTTCTTCCGCAAGGTCATCTTTCTCGGAGGAAACAGTATCGGGTAATCTCAAAATCGTTGAGATCAGTTCGCCTGGTTGAATACCAAGCTCATTTGTTATTTCTCCGAGCTGCTTTATATAATCCCTGATCACACTCGAATTGATCTTTGCACTTGCTCCTTCGATCACTTCATAGTGGAAGCTGCAGTCTATTTTTCCCCGCTCAAGTTCTTTTGATAGCAACTGCCTGATTTCAAGCTCCTTTACCTTGTATATGGCAGGAAGTCTTGTACTTGTATCGATCTGCTTACTGTTGAGGGATTTGATCTCGATCGTCAGTTTCATGGTGGGAAGCAGGCATTCTGCTTTCCCAAAACCTGTCATTGATTTCAGCATCAAAAATGGATGAATGATTTCTGCAAAGTTAGTAAAATAGCCCAAGACTCAGTTACCTTCAGGTACTGTAAATGTAAATATACTGCCTTGACCAAGGGTGCTTTCCACGGAGATCTCACCGCCATTTCGTCCGATAAATTCGTGGCAAATGATCAGTCCTAGGCCGGTTCCTTTCTCTCCTGCTGTCCCTTCCCTTTTAAATTTCTCTTCAATTCTGAATAGCCGCCTCAGATCATCGGGCGGAATTCCAACACCTTGATCTTCAACTTTTACAATAATCTGTTTGTCTCGTGCTTCAGCCGAGATACGAATTGATTTGCCAACCGGAGTAAATTTGATCGAATTGTTGGCAAGGTTCCTGAAGACGGTACTGATCATCTCCCTGTCGGCATATGCACAGATCTCGTCCGGAACGTTCGTTTCAATTTTTATTTCCTTTTTTTCTGCAGACAAACGCAGGACATTCAGGTTGGTTTCAATGATCCGGGAAAGGTTGAAATTGACCTTTTCCATGGTCAGATTGTCTCTCTGGGTTTTGGACCAGGTCAACAGGTTTTCAAGGAGTTCATAGATATGCCTGTTTGTATCATGAATCTTGGAAATCCCATACTTCAATTCGCTGGTCTCCGTTGATTCGAATTCTTTTGACATCAGTTCGCTGATGGAAAGTACACTTGAAAAAGGATTTTTAAGGTCATGCGATATTATGGAAAAGAATTTGTCCTTTGTTGCATTGAGATCTTTTAGATCGTTTTCCGATTGCTGCAATTTTTCATTTGCTACCTTGATCTGCTCATATTGAGATTTGAGCAGATTGTTCATACGCTGATTAAGTAAGAAACGGTATATGAAAACGATGAATGCGAGCACGATCATTGCCATCATGAGCATGAACCAGTAAGACCGCCAGAAGGGAGGTGTGATAATGATCTTAAGCTGTGCCGGTTTACTGGCCAGGAATCCATCGGAATTGCTTGCATCAGCCTCAAAGATATATGTTCCGGGCTTCATGTTTGCATAGGTAACATAATTCCTGTTGCCGGCAAGGTTCCAGTGATCTTCGAGTTCTCTCATCCTGTACCTGTAATTCAGTTTCTCAGGAAGATGGTGATTCAAAGCTGCGAATTCGATGGAGAAAAAACGCTGCCTGTAGTTCAGCCTTATTTCATCAAGGTATGCAACATGCCTGGGCAGGTAATAATTCTCCACTGACTCGATCAGTCCGGATTTGTGATCAGAACTATCGGCGATCATTCCCTCCCTGAGCACCTGAACCTCTTTGCCCAGGATTTCCAACCTGTTTATGGTCAGCTCGGCATGGTTGTCAACAGGCTTGATCTTTTCCGGTTCGATGATATTGAGTCCGTATACACCCCCGGCATAAAGCCTGCCACTTTTACCACGATGAGATGCACCCCCATTGAATTCGTTACTTTGCAGACCATCGTTCACATCAAAGTTCTTGAATCGGAATTCGGTAAGATCAAGTCTGGATATCCCTTTATTCGTGGTAATCCAGAGCCGGTTTTCATGGTCAGGCATGATTCCGTAGATCACATCATTGGGAAGACCGGCCTCTGTACCATATCTTTTGAATTTCCCGGTGGAGGGATTGAACAGGTTCAAACCGCTGTTCGTTCCGATCCAGAAATAGCCTTTTTCATCCTCATAGATGGCAAAAACAATATCGTCTGAAATACTGGATGGATTGCCCAGTTCAAACTGGTAACTTGTGAACTGACCCGTTTTGGTATTTAGCCTGTTAAGGCCACCCCCATATGTTCCCACCCACAGGTATCCTCTTTTGTCCATATAGATCGCTGAATAGACAAAATTGTTGCTGAGACTACCTTCCACGTCCGAATTATGTAAATATTGCCTGAACTTTTCGGATCGGGGGTCGAAGCTGTTGAGGCCATTCCTGGTACCGATCCATAAAATTCCGGTGGAATCTTGGTAGATTGTACGTACCGAATTTGAGGATATGGATGTAAGCCGACCCGGATCATTCCTGAAGTGGCTGAATGATCCTGTTTTCCGGTTGTATTTGCTGAGTCCGCCACCATCGGTCCCCACCCATATCGTACCACCCCGGTCCTGGAAGATTTCCCTTACCGATCCTTCCGGAAGAGAAGAGGGGTCATCCGGGTCATGTTTCAAGACCTCGACATTTTTGGTTGCCGGATCGTAGATGTTTATCCCTGCGTTGTTGGTTCCGATCCATACTTTCTGATCGTTCGATTCAAGTATAGACCAAATAAAGCTACTTGTCAGACTATTGGGATCAAACGGATCATTCTTCAAGGTTTTGATAATGTTGGAATGCGGATCATAAACACTGATTCCGGAGCCGAAAGTACCAATCCATATTCCTCCTGCCCGGTCTTCATATATACAGTTCACTGTATTATCGGACAGACTGGTGGGGTTGGTCGGATCAAAGGCGTAATGATAGACATCTGATCCGGGAGTTATTCTGTAGACACCCTGACTGAAAGTGCCCATCCAAATGGCTCCTTTCGAGTCTTCCAGCAGGGGTTTCTTAGGCAACATTGCGAGGCTGGGGGCATTTCCCGTGGTCGGGATCATCTTTTTCAGTATTCGTGCCCCATAGCTATACAAACCGTTTGATGTTGTAACCCACAGATGTTGATCTGAATCCCGGTAGATATTTTCGACAGGTGAATCAGATTCAACCCGAACCACAGGATACTTTATCTTTACCTGCCCGGTCCCTTCTAGCGTAAATTTCATCAGGCTTTGTTTCGAGCCGACCCATACCGTATCATTTTCAAGAAATAATGCTCTCACTTCCAACGGGTCTACCTCACTTTCGCCAGAGGTAATACATTGCGCCTGGTCACTTCCCTTCTCAACCACGTGCAAGCCGCCGTTTGTTCCAACCCATGTCCTGCCGGAATGGTCTGTATTGATCGAGAGAACCTGCTGATGCCGGGGATCGCAATCCAGATCAATGGTTGTTCTATTCAGGTTACCAGTGTGAAACCGGTCAAGGCCATTCATTGTGCCTACCCAGATGAAATCACCTTCCCGGTGCAAATTTAATATGGTATCATTGGAAACATGGTGTTCTCCCGGACCGGAATTGAAGAAACGCAGTACTTTGTCATTTGACGGATTCAGATAACTCAGACCCTGTCGTGTTGAAAGCCAGAGGTTGCCCTGTCTGTCTTCAACGATCTTTTCTATCCATTTGTAGGACAGGCTGTTCGGATTACCAGGCGTATGATTATAAACAGTAAAACCGGTCCCGTCATATTTGTTCAGTCCATCTTCCGTGGCAAACCACATAAAACCTTTGCTATCCTGGAAAATGTAGTAAACCGAACTGAGGGAAAGTCCGTCATTGATTGTTATCCGGCGGAAACTGATTTCGTGCTGGGCAAAAAGTACTGTAGATGCAAGCAGCATGATGCCTACCAGGAAGGATCTGATATTGTAGTTCAGGGTGGTCATTATCGCATTAAACGTAAAAACAGGTTGTAAATTACGTAATCCTTCACCATTCTTCAACTATTCTGATGGCTCAGGATGTGAATTATGCTTTTTTAACAGGTGACCCCCCTGGCCTAATCAATTACCTCGACACCTTTCCAGAATGCGATCCTGCCCTCAATGTTTTTTGCAGCTTTTTTTGCATCGGGGTAATACCAGGCGGCATTTTCATTGGTCTTTCCATTTACTTCAAGGTGGTAATAGGATGCATTGCCTTTCCAGCTGCAGTAAGTGTGATGATCACTGTTCCTGAAGTATTCTTTAATGATGGTATTCTCAGGAAAATAGTGATTTCCCTCCACAATGACAGTGTTGTCACTTTCAGCAATAATTTCATTGTTCCATTTGGCTTTCATCATTCCCTGTCCTTTAATCTCCATAGAGAGTTTACAAACCAGGACCTGCTGTCGAAGAAATTATTCTCGATTTCAAATCCCGCTGCTTCAGCGATTTCAGATATATGGTCCTGGTCATATTTCTGTGACATTTCGGTACATATTGTTTCCCATTTATCAAATGTGATCACAGTGCCTGTTTGTCCCAGTGAAACCTGGTGATTCTTTCTGCTTACGAGATAGCTTTTTGCAATGCCTGAATGCGGGTCGTAAGTGGGCGCGTGGATAAAATTATCGGGGATAAAACTGGCCTCCAGTTCCCTGTTCAACCTTTCAAGAAGATTCATATTGAAAGCCTCCGTAAATCCATGGGGGTCGTCATATGCGCTTCTGATCACGGCAGGATCCTTTTTCAGGTCCAGGCCGAGGAATAGTCTGTCCTGGCTTTTCATTGCTGATGCAAGCTTTTCAAGGAATTCCACGCTTTGTCTGTGTGAATAGTTGCCCAGGTTTGAGCCGAGGAACATAATGATCTTACCATCCCTGTATTCTTGACCGAGTTCATTGATCATGTCGAAATAATCACCTGTTTTTGTCTCAATCTCAATATTGCTGAACTGCTCAGTCATTTTTTTCATGAGTGTGCGGTTTGCCTTTTCGGAGATATCAACGGGGATGTATCTGAAAGGGATTGACCTGTTGATCATCATTCTGACCAGGATACTGGTCTTGGATCCGTCACCGGCGCCGAGTTCTACAAGATCGACACGGTCACTATGCTGACTGAAATGATCGAGGATTGCATTTCCCTGTACCTCGAATATTTCAGCTTCGGCATTGGTAAGATAGTATTCAGGCATTCGCATGATCTTGCGGAAGATCTCACTTCCCCTTGCATCGTAAAAATACTTGGAAGGAATAGATTTTGGCACATCAGTTAATCCGGAAATAATATCCTGCGCCATTTCAGTTATTGCTGTGGTAGTTTGCATCGATTATGGAATGGGTGACACTATTAAATACGCAGGGGCCGAGTGTTTGTTCAATCGGCCGGCTTAACCACCACTTTGGATTTCCATCTGCCAACCTTGTAATAGATCAATGTGAGGACCATTCCCATGGTCCATCCAGTGGGTATTGACCACCAGATCCCTGTCTCTCCAAATTTCCGGCTAAGAATGAAAGCTGCCGGGATACGAATAAACCACAGCGCGAACAGTGTAATGAACATTGGAATCAAAGTGTCTCCCGCTCCACGCATGACACTTCCAAATATAAACATGGAGGTAAATACCAGGTAGAATGAAGTGACAATGGTAAGATAATCCCCTCCAATACTGATCACATTCGGGTCATCGGTGAACCATCCCATCAGGGGATATTTGAATATGATTACAACGGCGGTCATCACAAGAGAAACTGTAGAGGACATCAGCAAAGTAGTCCAGAGGCCCCTGTTGACACGTTCCAGCTTTCCGGCTCCCATATTTTGTCCCACATAGGTCGCAAGCGCCTGTGCAAATACCATTGCTGGGATCACGGCAAGGCTGTCGAGTCTTCCCGCAGCAGTATATGCAGCAGTGACATTGGTGCCAAAAGTGTTAACGATTCCCATCAGGGCCATCATTCCGAGAGCTACAAAGGTGTGCTGCAATCCCGTGGGCAGACCGATACGAAGACTTTCCCGGAACACCTTTTTGTCGAAAGCAAATTGCCTGATATTGAATTTGATCAGTTCATGGTGCTTGTTGAGGTAGAATGCTGCGGTAATAAAGGCGGTTCCCTGGGCGATCAGCGTAGCCCATGCTGCTCCTGCAACTCCCCATCCAAGGACCACGATAAACAGCAGGTCCAGTCCAATGTTCAATACCGTGGCAAGGATCAGGAAATAAAGCGGTGTGATGGAATCACCCAGGCCTCTAAGGATTGCCGCGACTCCGTTATAACCGAAGAAAAGAATCAGTCCGCCAATATAAACAGACAGGTATGAAACTCCCATCTCCATGAGTTCCTCGGGTAATTGCATCAGCCGGAAGATCTGTTCGATGAAAGGATAACCCAGGGATGTGAGCAAAATTGCAGCGATAAAGAGCATGATGAACACTGTATCGATCGCGCGTTTCACCATCCGGAAATTCTTTGCCCCGAAAAATTGTGAGATCACGATTGTGCCACCGCTGGCAACACCGATGACCAATGCAATAAGTGTAAAGATAATGGGGAATGATGCGCCGACAGCAGCAAGTGCCTCTTTACCCAGGTAATTTCCTACGATGATCTGGTCGACAAATGTATATAGCTGCTGAAACATCTGGCCGATCAGCATCGGGACAGCAAATTTGAATATCGACAGTCCTATTCTCCCTACGGTTAAATCTTTCATTCTTAAGCCGACAAATGTCGGCTTTTATTTTTAATTCACAAGGTTCAGAACAAAGTGGGTGCTTCAAAAGTTCTCTATTCTAAGTTGAAACGGGGAATTACGAAAAGATCACCTGGTACCCTTTTGCCCATCTTCTGCTGGTTCCAGTTCAACAGTAAAATGTCTCATGATCGGGGCCTCGGATATGATCCTGTAGCCCTTTTTAATATCATTCCGGCGATCGTAAATATTTTTCAGTGCCACTGCAATATAGTCCATATGGTTCCTGGAATATACCCTGCGTGGAATAGCGAGTCTCACGAGTTCCAGTTCGGGATATCGGTTTTCCCTTGTATCCGGATCCCGGTCGGCCAGGAGTGTTCCAATTTCCACGGCCCGGATCCCGGCTTCCAGGTACAATTCAATAGCAAGGGTTTGTCCAATATATTCTTCATGTGCGACACCTGGAAGAAATTTCTTTGCATCTACAAAAATGGCATGTCCGCCGAAGGGTTCCTGCACAGGGATTTCCAATTCGGCCAGTTTCTCTCCCAGGTAGTGTACCTGCCTGATCCTGCTGTCAAGGAATTCAAAGGTTGTAGCCTCTCTCAGTCCCACCGCCAGCGCTGCCATGTCCCTGCCTGCCATTCCGCCATAAGAGAGGAATCCTTCGAACATGATATTGAAATGGGATGCTTCCCTGTAAAGAGATTCGCTGTTCATTGCGATAAATCCCCCGATATTCACCAACCCGTCTTTCTTGCTGCTCATGGTCATTCCATCAGCGAATTTGAACATTTCCCTGGTGATTTCACGGATCGACCAGTCATGGTAACCCGCTTCTCTATTCTGAATGAAGTAGGCATTTTCAGCGAACCTGGCAGAATCAAAAAATACCGGTATTCCGTATTTGTCGGCAAATGAACGCACCTCTGCGAGATTTTTCATGCTCACAGGTTGCCCACCTGTGGAGTTGCAGGTGATGGTGACAATGATCATCGGTATGCGCTCCTTTCCATAGATGGAAATCGCATTTTCAAGCTTCCTGGTATCGATGTTCCCTTTGAAAGGATGGATCGCGGATGTATTGGAAGCCTCATCGATCGTGCAGTCATAGGCCCTTGCCTCCCTGAATTCGATATGACCCTTCGTGGTATCAAAATGCGCATTTCCGGGGATGATGTCTCCTTTTTTTATCATCGCGGAAAAAAGTACATTTTCTGCCGCTCTTCCTTGGTGGGTGGGCAATACATACTCAAAACCGGTCAGCTCCCGAATCGTATCTCTCAGTTCAAGGAATGAGCGACTACCTGCATAGGATTCATCGCCGCTCATGATGGCCGACCATTGTTCCTGGCTCATGGAGCCGGTCCCTGAATCGGTCAGAAGATCAATAAATACCTGGTCGCTTGAGAGGTTGAATAGATTGTATTTTGCCTGCTTGATCCATTCGACCCGTTGTTTCCTCGTGCTGGAATGGATGTGTTCGATTGTTTTTATTTTATATGGTTCTGCGTATGGTAGTTCCATGACCTGGATCATTAATGTTAAAAAAAACCGGAAATTGAAATAGATAGGATGAAGGGAGATCCCGCCCGGTGACCATTGAGTCGCCCCGGGACTTATGCAGACTTCAGATATCCGTCACGCTTTTTAATGAGCATGTATTGGTACCTGGGATGATGCCAGATGCTTTTGTACATAGGATTACAAAAGTAACTGCAGGGATGGAGAAAATGAAAAAGGAACAAATGTTATTTGGCACCAGGTAGCCGGAGTGCCAGGTAAGAACTGGTAAAAATTTGAATGTAAGCGGGTTAATCCTTATTCTCATCCAGGTATTTTTTATAGTATTTCCCGATCAGCTCCTTCCGGGCTTCTACTGCTGCAGACTGCCTGTCAATGAAGTCTGACCGTTTTTCACCTTTTTGTTTTGGCAGGAAAAGGGGGTTTTCATCGATTTCTTTCATGAAAGATTCGCGGTAATATTTCATGACAAAAATTTCAGGGTCGATGCGACGGATTCTGAGTTTGCCATCCATACACGCGCTGACAAACTGATTACCTTCGGGCAGAAATTCGATATCTGGTATACTCGCTTCATTTTCAAGGTATGCATATAACTGCTCACCTGAAGCCAGGTCCCAGAGTTTGATTGCCTGGTCGGCTGAAGCACTGAGCAGGTATTTGCCGTCCGGACTGAATTCTATCTCCAGTACCATCTCCTGGTGTCCTTTCAGCAGTGCGGTGAGTTTCCCTGATCCGATGTCCCAGATGTGAACTGAGTTATCTGCTGAGGCCGCGGCAATGCTTTTTCCATCCGGACTGAAGGCAACGTCATAGATGTTATCGGATATCCCCTGGAAAGTGGCGATCACCTCCCTTGATTCCAGGTCCCACAGGAATACTTTTCTATCATTTGATCCGCTGGCGATCAAGGTGCCGTCGGGGCTGAATGCCACTGCAAATGTTACATCGTCGTGACCCCGCATGGCCTGTTCAATTCTTCCTTCGTAAACATTGGTGAGTTGAAATGTTTTATTTACTTCGGTGCTGACCATAAAGGTGCCCTGTTTATTGATATCCATGCTCCACATCGTATTTTTATGGTGGGGCCAGCTATTTATCTTCGTACCGGTTGTATCAAAAAGCGTGATTCGATTTCCCGCTGCAATGAAGATCACATCCATTGCCGGACTCATCTCAATATCGAAAACTGCTGCCGACACAACCTGCTCCGCAGAAAAGATCTCGGTAAGTGATTTTGCATCCAATACGCTCAGTGTGCCGTTCTCAAAACCAGCAAGGATCCAATTGCCATCGGGAGATACATCCACAGCTGTCACAGGTTCGCGAAAATCTGCTTCAGAGGTCACATAATCCAGGGACTGCCCGGCGGACGTAATATTCAGCATACAAAAAAGGCATGCGACGAAGAGGAATTTCATGATGTGTTTTGTTGATATACAGACAAATTTGGGAAAAGAAGGGCAATATTCCTCATGAAATCCCTGAAACATTCGATTCCATTTCCTTGTTATATGGTTACGACATCAAAATCTCCTGATCATGATCGATAAAGACCTGGTTGTTGAAACACAGATTGAAATTGAGGCGACGCCAGACAGTGTCTGGAAGGCAATTGTGACGCCGTCGCTTGTGGAAAAGTATTTTTTTGGTACCACGGTGCGTTCGGACTGGAAGCAAGGGTCTTCCATTGTTTTTTCCGGGGCTTGGGATGGGAAGACTTTTGAGGATCGAGGAATATTACTGGAAATATTGCCCAGGATGCGGCTGCAATACACTTATTGGAGCAGTTTTTCCGGTCTGGAGGATCGCGAGGAAAATTATTCAATTGTCACCTACCAGCTTGTTCCCACCGATTCCGGCACACAGGTGACCGTCAGCCAGGTTGGTTTTGCAAATGAAACGGCCCGCGACCATGCGATTGACGGTTGGGAGCAGGTACTTGGAGGAATGAAAAAGCTTGTGGAAGACGGGATCGTTATGTAACCCTGATTATTCTGTTTGAAAATTTATTAATTTAGACTGATTCTAATATCTTTGCACCCAGAAACACAGATAAGGAAGGGTAAAGATGTTGTGGGAGAATATTTCGGTCTTTTTCAGTGAGCTTTGGGTGCTGTTGCAGGAGATGGCGCCCTATTTGCTTATCGGGTTCCTTTTCGCGGGGATCTTAAAAGTTTTCTTTCCAAAGCGGCTCATCAGGAAGTACATTGGAAAATCGAATTTCAGGTCGGTCCTGAATGCATCTCTCCTTGGGGTGCCGATGCCACTGTGTTCCTGTGGCGTACTGCCGACGGGAATCAGCTTTTTCAAGAACGGTGCTTCACGAGGATCAACGGTGTCGTTCCTTGTTTCGACGCCTCAGACGGGGGTTGACTCGATCATTGCGACCTATGCGATGCTGGGTTTGCCGATGGCAATTCTTCGGCCGGTGATCGCTTTGTTTTCAGGGGTGCTCGGGGGTACACTAACCAATTACCTCGGGGGCAGTATTGCGGCTTCGGAGCAGTTGAAGAGCACAAAGGATGAGGAAGGAGAAAAGTCATTCAGGGAGATGGTGCGATATGGTTTCGTGGAGATGGTACAGGACATCAGCAAGTGGCTGGTGATCGGCTTCCTGATCGCAGCTTTTTTATCGGTGCTCATTCCTGATGATTTCTTTGTTGAGACGATCACAAATGAGTACCTGTCCATGCTGTTGATCCTTGTTGCGTCGATCCCGCTTTATGTATGTGCCACCGGTTCGATCCCGATTGCTGCTGTCTTATTAATGAAAGGGTTGTCGCCTGGTGCGGCGATCGTTTTCCTGATGGCGGGTCCGGCCACGAATGCAGCCACCATGGCCGTGATCAGCAATTCCATGGGGAAGAGAACCTTTTGGTTATACCTGTTGAGTATTGTCGGGGGTGCTGTCCTTTTCGGGACGGTTGTGAACGAGTTGATCCCAAGGGGATGGATCATGAATGCGATCCCCGAGTTTGATCACGCAGCGGGTCATCATGAAGGAAATCTGATCAAGATCATTTCGGCAATTGTCATGATCCTGTTGATCATCAACGGCTTTATTCAGAAATATATAGAAAGAAGTAAAACCATGAACAGACCAGATAAATTCAAAGATATGAAAGCGATGCAAACCTACCGGGTAGAAGGGATGACCTGCAACCATTGCAAGGCAAATGTTGAGAAAGGTGTGCGTGAACTGGACGATACAGGTGAAGTATATGCCGATCCTGCAACAAATGAATTGCGCATTTCTGCAACAGGTCTTTCGGAGGAGAAGATCAGGGAAAAGGTGGAGTCACTGGGTTATATATTTAAAGGAAGGAAATAGTATTGACGCTCAATGATATTCAGAGCGGAGAGTCTGCGGTGATCAAGCAGGTACATGGTTCAGGTGCCTTCAGGAAGCGGATAACGGAGATGGGATTTGTGAAGGGGCAGGTTGTGACTGTTGTCAAATCAGCTCCATTCAAGGGTCCAGTGGAATATCGCATCATGTCAGGAACGGTATCATTGCGTCGCAACGAAGCCCGCCTTATTGATATTGATATTGCTGCTCCTGAAGAGGAGATTGCTGCACATCCATTTGAGCCTATTTACAAGGACCGGTCTGGTCTATCTGAAGGGGAAGGGTCTTCGCGGAAGATCAGGATCGCCCTGGTGGGCAATCCCAACAGTGGTAAAACGACCCTTTACAATCGGTTATCGAGATCCAATGAGCGTGTTGCAAATTACTCCGGTGTAACGGTCGGTATCAAAGAGACAGTGTTTTCGTACCGTGGTTACGAGATCACATTCACCGATCTGCCCGGCACCTATTCTTTGTCGGCCTATTCCGAAGATGAGGTGATCGTAAGGGATTATCTCAGCAATACCCAACCCGACATAGTTGTGAACGTTGTGGATGCCGGGAACCCGGAGCGGCATATGTACCTGACCACCCAGTTGATCGACATGGGCGTGCAGGTGATCATGGCGCTCAACATGTATGATGATCTCAGGTACAGGGGAGACAAGCTGGATATCTCCACACTCGGCAGGTTGATCGGGGTGCCCATCGTTCCTACGATAGGAAGACAGGGCAAGGGGATCTACAGGTTGCTCAGCCGGATCATCAAGGTATATGAAGATCGTGAGCCGGTCATACGCCACACCCATATCAATTATGGAAAGGAGCTGGAGCAGTCGATCAACAGGATCGAATCCGAGCTTGAGCAATTCAGTGAAGCATTGGAGGGGCAGCACCTCAGGTATTATGCTATAAGAATGCTTGAGCGGGATGATTACTGTATGCATAAACTTGCACGCTACGAAGAATTTGAGGATGTACGTCCTGTGATTACAGAAGAGATTACACGGCTGGACCAGCTGTTCAGGGAGGATATTGAAACATTGATCTCCAATGCCCGTTATGCCTTCATTGCCGGGGCACTGAAGGAGACCTACCGGAAGGGCAAGCGGGATCGCGCCCTTTCCCGATCGCAAAAAATTGATAAAGTACTAACGCACAGGTATTTTGGTTTTCTTATTTTTATGCTGATCCTGTTCGGAATGTTCCATGCGACATTTTCCATCGGGCAGTACCCTATGAACTGGATCGAAGCCGGGGTTGACTGGCTGGGAAGGAACCTCTCGGCATTGTTGCCTGACGGTATCCTTCATGATTTTGTCATTGACGGGATGATCGGAGGTGTTGGCGGGGTGATCGTATTCCTGCCCAACATCCTGATCCTGTTTTTCATCATTTCCCTGATGGAGGATACTGGGTATATGGCCCGAACTGCTTTTATCATGGACCGTGTCATGCACATATTCGGCTTGCACGGTAAATCCTTCATCCCCCTGGTGATGGGCTTCGGATGCAATGTTCCGGCCATCATGGCCACCCGAATGCTTGAGAACAAAAGAGACCGTTTGCTCACCATGATGATCATACCTTTCATGTCATGTAGTGCCCGGCTCCCTGTATATATTCTTATTGCAGGTGCGGTGTTTCCTGGGCAGGCCGGGAATGTGATCTTCCTGATGTACATCATAGGCATCCTGTTTTCGGTCGTGATGGCGATGGTGTTCAAGACCTCCCTGTTCAGAAAAAGCGAAGCTCCATTTGTCATGGAACTGCCTCCATACCGGGCACCGGGAATGCGCATGGTACTTAAGCACATGTGGCTGAAAGGCGCGATATACCTAAAAAAGATGGGCGGTGTGATCCTGGTGGCGTCGATGATCATCTGGGCATTGGGATATTTCCCCCGGGAGGTGGAATTGTCACGGGATTATGGACAGCTCATTTCCGAAAAGAAGGCGCAGCTGGAGCTGTTTGAAGGGTACGGTCAGGAGACTGCAGGTGTGCAGGTGATGGATTCCACGCAGTTAAGTGAGGAGATCCAGGATCTCGAAACAGCCCGTATGAATGAACAGCAGGCAGGTTCATTCATCGGAATGATCGGTCATGCAATCGAGCCGGTTATCCGGCCACTCGGTTTTGATTGGAAAATGGGTGTTAGTCTGCTGGCAGGTTTTTCTGCGAAGGAGGTGGTGGTAAGTACGATGGGAGTCTTATACCAGGTAAGCGACAGTGAAGAAAATACGGTGTCGCTGCAGGAGAAGCTCCGGGATGAAAAGTATACATCGGGGGAACGCAAAGGTCAGAAGGTATATACACCGCTTGCGGGCTTCAGTTTCCTGATCTTTGTGTTGCTCTACCTTCCATGCGTATCAGTAATTGCCACAGTGGGAAGGGAGTCGGGAAGCTGGAAATGGTCTGCCTTTGTCGTCTTTTACACCACTTTTTTAGCATGGTTTGCCAGTTTTTGTGTTTATCAGATAGGTTCTCTATTTTAGCGGACCCTTTTTTTATGGAAGAAGATACCAATAGAAGATGAAAATTTTAAAAAAGCTCTCGTTTATATTCGGCATGCCATTTACTGGCATCCTCCTGATGATCATGATTGTATCCATGGCCCTCGCCACCTTTATTGAAAGCGGCCGGGGGACCAATGCAGCATGGGCACTGATCTATGATTCCTGGTGGTTTGAACTGCTGTTTGCCATCGTCCTGGTCAACCTGGTGGGGAATGTTTTCAGGATGAAGCTCTACAGGCGATCAAAGATCACGGTTTTTGTTTTTCACATCGCCTTTGTCTTCATCATCCTGGGAGCCGGGATCACCCGGTATTTCAGCGTTGAAGGCATGATGCACATTCGTGAGGGGGATGTGTCGGCAACCATGATCAGTGACGAGACTTTTTTATCCCTGACCGTCTCTGATGGGGAGGACCAGGTAACCCACACCGAAAAGGTGAGACTTTCGGTATTGACACCCGGAAAGTACCGGTGGTCGGGAGAGCTCAACGGCAAAAAGATCAGGGCGAAGTCGACGGGATATTTGCAAAATGCAGTGGCGCAATATGTGGGGAGTCCGGGTGGAAAACCCTATATGCAAATGATCATGATTGCAGGCAGACAGGTCAATGTCGGCCTTACGAGCGGTGAAAAGGCGAATTATCCCGGAATTTCTGTAAGTTTTGACCTCCCTGGTAGTAAAAGTGACCTTCAATTCATTTCCGACAGCGAAGTGCTGACAGCCACCTCGTCTTTCCCGGTATCGATCACATCGATGAGCGGTGATGAGCGCGAGGCATATGCACCAGGCGAGCGTATTCTTATTGAACAGGGAAATCTGTATGTTGTCAATGATATCCGATTTGCATTGCAGCGATACCTTCCTTCGGCAACATTGAGGTATGTCGAACCTGGATCTTCGGGGCAATCCACGGGAATGGATGTTGTGAAGGTGGAAGTTTCTGTTGACGGAATGAAATCGGAATTATTCATTCCCGGAGGTGCCAATGTCACCGGCCAAACCGCAGATCTGACGATGGGTTCCACTACCATACAGGGTGCATACGGATCGAGGAACATCAGGTTGCCATTCGCATTGCGGCTGAAGGATTTCAGGATTGACAGATACCCCGGGTCAAACAGTCCGTCTTCATTTGAAAGTGATGTAGTGCTGGTTGACAAGCAACAGGGGATCGAGGAGACCCATAACATCTATATGAATAACGTATTGAAGCACAGGGGATACAGGTTTTACCAGTCATCCTACGACCAGGACGAACGTGGGACCATCCTCTCCGTGAACCGTGACATGGCAGGAACCACAATCACCTATTTTGGATATTTCCTCATGGCCCTGGGAATGGTGCTGGCACTTTTCGTGAAAGGAACACGATTTTCTGTCCTGGCAAAGACCTCGGCAGGCGGACCGGTAAAAGCGGCCATGATTGCATTGTTATTATTTGTTGGAGGAGTGACACTTTCGGCCCAGCAGTTCCCGGTTCCATCAAAAGCTGCGGCTGCAGAGTTTGGTAATCTATGGGTCCAGGGGAAAGAGGGGCGGTTCAAACCAATGAACACCCTCTCGAATGAAGTGATGCGAAAGGTGGTGAAGGGGGCTGACTTTGACGGATCGAATGCCGACCAGGTGATGTTGGGCATGGTGGTCTACCCGGAGCAGTGGAAAAATGCGCCCATCTTTAAAGTTGATAATCCAGAACTGCACCAGATGATCGGTTTCAAGGGAGCTATGGTCAGTTTCAATGATTTTATTGCAGACGGAAGGTATCTCCTGTCCCAGTTGGTGAACAATGCCTACAACAAGCGGGTACAGGATCGTGACGACCTTGACAAGGAGGTGATGAAGCTTGACGAAAAGATCAATGTATTTTACATGGTGCAGACAGGCTCGTTATTGAAGATGTTTCCCGATCCGGATGCAGCGGACGGGAAATGGCATTCCGTCGCTGAGATGATGGATAGTGACCTGCCTGAAAGAGATACCCTCGGCCAGGTATTCCTGTTGTACAAGCGGGCGCTGCAGGAGCAAAATGAGGCGCTTGCTTCCGATATTATCAAATTCTTTAGCAACTACCAGGAGAAGAACAGTCTGCACGAACTAAACGAAGGAAGAAAAAAGGCAGAAATCTTTTACAACAAGGCGAGGATATACAACAGGTTGTTCAAATTCTATTTTATTTTTGGACTTAGTCTCCTGGTCCTTCAGTTTCTAAGGATCTTTCGCCCGGAAAAATGGGTGCATCGTGCTTTCTCAATCGGGGTGATCCACCTGGCGGTTGCATTTGTGATCCACACAGTTTTCCTTGGTATCCGGTGGTATGTGAGCGGACATGCACCATTGAGCAACGGCTATGAATCGATGATCTTTGTCTCATGGATCTCCCTGCTCGCAGGCTTGATCTTCGTGAAAAGGACTGGTTTTGCCTTGTCGCTTACGGCGATTCTATCGGCTTTGTCATTGCTGGTAGCACATATGAGCTGGATGAATCCGGACATTACCAACCTTGTCCCGGTGTTAAAATCACCCTGGCTGACCATACATGTGACCGTGATCATGGCGGGGTATGGATTCCTGGGAATGAGCATGCTGATGGGACTCATCAACCTGGTGTTTTACTCGATTCTAACCAGGAAAAACAAGTCGCGCATTGCATCGGTTGTGGAGCAGGTAACAAAGGTCAATCACCTGTCTGTGATCATCGGGCTCTATTTTCTCACCATCGGCACCTTTCTTGGAGGTGTCTGGGCCAATGAATCCTGGGGAAGGTACTGGGGATGGGATCCAAAGGAGACCTGGGCACTGATCTCGGTCCTGGTTTACAGTTTCATAACACACATGCATCGGTTTCCGGGAATGAAAGGGACATTTGCATTCAATCTCGCAACGCTTCTTGGTTATTTCGCCATTCTCATGACCTATTTCGGCGTGAATTATTTCCTGGGAGGCATTCACTCTTATGCCGGTGGGGCAGCTTTTGCGATTCCCGCCTGGGTGTATATTGTAGTACTTTCGGTGGCGGTCCTTTCTGTGATTGCATACAACCGGAAGAAGATTTTATCTGTAGATTATTTACCTGACAATGAATGAATTGACACTGGCCACCCCGGCCCTGCTGTTTTCGGCGATCTCACTGATCATGCTGGCCTATACGAACCGCTTTCTGGCCTATGCCAACCTGGTAAGGAGTCTGCATGCAAAATACCAGGAGGAGAAGGATAAGGTTTTACTGTGGCAGATTAAAAACCTGAGAAGGAGGCTGGCCCTGACCCGGGGGATGCAGGTCCTGGGTATATCGAGCCTCTTATTGTGTGTGGCCACGATGTTTCTTATCTACATTGGATCGCTGCTGTTTGCCGAAGTTGTTTTCGGTGTGGCGTTGGTTTTACTGATTGGCTCATTGGCCCTCCTGATCTGGGAGATCCAGATTTCTACAAGGGCGCTGGACCTTCATTTGGGGGATATGGAGTAGGAGAGTTAAGAGTTAAGAGTTAAGAGTTAAGAGTGGGGAGAGGAGAGTTAAGAGAGAGGTTTTTTATGGACTGAAGGGTAGGTCATTGAGGTTGCTGCGGTCCTGTTTTCCAAAATCGATCACGCAATTAAAGCGATAGCCTTTGTGTTCGCGGATTGCAACTCCTACCGAGTTGAATTCAGGGCTGAGTGTGTTTTCCCGGTGGCCCACCCCTTTCACGCCATCGTCTATCAGCAAGGTGATAACAATATCGATTGCGTTCCTGTAACCATAAGAGCAATTTTCGCCTACCTTGGTGTAAGGTTTGCCCATAAAGGGTTTAAACCGCTTCTTAAAATTCTTGTGTCCGACATGTCCGGATTCTCCGGATGTTGTTGCATGTTGTTGCGCCACGCTTGTCAGATCCTCCTCCGGAATAAGGGGGTCGAGTCCATATGTTTTTTTTAGATCCCGGTAGAGTGAGCGCAGGTATGAATTGCTGTTCACATCATTCACTTCGACATACGCGTCAAGTATTGTTTCAGCAAAGAGGCTGCCGTCAATCCTGGCCAGGTTCATAAAGAAGACGACTTTTTGTTCTTCTTCAGTGTAATATTCAAAATCTGCAGCTGTGTTTGCCCGATCGATCGTTTCCGGATCCCATTTTTCCCAGGGGATGGATTGTGCCATTGAGCCTGGAAGTAAAAAGACAGATGCAAGGATAATTAAAATGTATTTCATACCATAAATAACAAATTCCGCCCCGGGGTGTTCGAAGAGTTACATGCGATTGTCGATCCGGATCTCTCCAGGTTTTCTGATCATGTAGATATCATAATCGGTAAATGTCATGAACCCTGCCTTTTCATATATTTTTTTTGCAACCAGGTTATTTTTATGGACCTCCAGTTTCACCTGGCATTTTTTATTCCGGATAAATTTCAGTGATTCAATCGCGAGTTTCGTTCCCCAGCCTTTTCCTTGTTCTTCACGACAGATACCAAAATGATGGAGAAAAATTCGTCTTCCGTCGAATGTCATCCATGAAGTTCCAACAATCTTTTTCCTGTTTTCATCCTCAAGGACGATCAATTTTCCTCCCATGGAGAGCGTCTGATCGATGATCTCAGCTGTATCTCCTCGCTCTTCTCCGCCCATATCCAATTCGTTCCACAGATCAGAAACTTCTTTAAAATCCTCCTGCCTGTAATCCCTGAAATGCATCATGATCAGACTTTCATTACATAGACCTGTCCGGTTTCATACCGCAACACCTTGACCTTGTCACCTTTATTGATATAACCAAATTCTGACTTGGCATCGTAGATATTTCCTTCAATAAGGACCCTTCCCGAAGGCCGCAGAACGGTATATGCTTCACCGGATTTTCCTACAAGTGTTTTTTGCATGGAATCCACTCCCAGGAATCCCTCATCAGTTTTTTGATCTGCACCCAATACGAGTGCTGCAAACGATGTGGTACTTAAAACCTTGCTTGCAGCCCAGATGGAGGCAATCAGTCCCATGAGTGCCGAGAGTACCACAACTCCGAAGGATCTCATGAGCAGGCTCATTCCTTCTCCTGTAAATTCAAAATCTTTCAGCATCTCATTGTCAATCATGCTTAAGGTCAGACCGGTTACCATTGCAATTACGCCAGCAACGCCAGCTACCCCGAACCCCGGGATGGCAAATATTTCTACTAGCATGAGGATCACTCCGAGGGCGAAGATCAGGAATTCCCAGTATTCGGCCATTCCTTCGATGTAGAGGGGTGCAAAATAGAGTAGTGCTGCGATTACAGATGCAGCCAATGGAAACCCGATCCCTGGAGATTGTAATTCAAAGTAAATTCCTCCAATGATGATCATAATGAGGATGCCGGTAACATACGGACTGATCAGGAGGCCGATGATCCTGTCCATCGTTGAAGGCTTGTATTCTTCCAGGGTATATTCAGTGATTCCCACCAGTTCCAGGACTTCCCTTCGACTGTTGGCGATCCCTTCGCAGTATCCATTCTGAACTGCTTCGGAAGCAGTGAATGTAAGTACCTGACCGCTGTCACTTACGTTCTCTACATACATCCTGGGATCCACCATTGCTTCTGCGATTGCGGGATCCCTTTTCCAGACGAGCGTGGTATCACCGTTGACAATAATCGTGTCTTTTCCCTGTGCCTCTGCTGTTGCCCGCATTGTTGCGCGCATATACGACTGGTACTTATCAGGTACCTGTTCGCCGGATTGGTTGACGACGGTGGCTGCACCGATCTTGGCACCAGGTTTCATATAAATGCTGTCGCATGCAATTGAGATCAGTGCTCCGGCAGATGCTGCATTGTCGTTGATAAATACATACACCGGAATTTTTGCATTGAGCAGGAAGGTACGGATTGAATCTGCAGATGCCACTTCACCGCCATAGGTATTCATATCGATGAGCATTACGTCTGCACCGAGGGAGTCTGCCTCCTGGAAAGCGAGTTTTGTCGTTCTCCATATAGGTTTTGCGATCATCTCCTTGATCTCGTATACATAGACAATGGTCTTTTCGGGTTCTTCAGGTAGCTGTTCAGAATTCCTCATTCTGTCGGATTGCTGCCCAGAACTCCCAAAGGAGACAGAAAGCAATATAAGTGCATACAGGATCTTTTTCATCTTCTTAATTCTAGTTGGAATAAAAATACGAAAAATATTCGTCCTTATCGTTTCAACTATTTCCCTTAAATTTGTGATCTAATTTAGAATTATGAGTACACATACGCTAATGGCTATTTCCCCGGTTGACGGACGCTACAAATCAAAGGTGCTTGTTTTGGAATCGTACTTCTCTGAATATGCACTGATCAAGTACCGGCTGCACGTGGAGGTGGAATATTTCATTGCGCTGGTGAATACAGGAATTCCCCAGCTTGCTGACTTCCCCGAAGAGAAAAAGGAGGTGCTCCGCAAAATCTATACTGCTTTTAAGGCAGAGGATGCCCAGAAGGTTAAGGAGATCGAGGCGGTTACTAACCATGATGTAAAGGCAGTGGAGTACTATTTGAAAGAGCGTTTCAGGGAACTGGGACTCTCAAAATTCGAGGAATTTATCCATTTCGGACTCACTTCGCAGGATATTAATAATACTGCTGTTCCTGTCTCATTCAAGCATGCGCTTGACAAGGTGTATTACCCGATGATGGAGGAGGTAATCGGACAATTGGAGGAGCTGGCTGAGGAGTGGTGGGAAATACCAATGCTGGCAAGAACCCATGGTCAGCCTGCATCTCCTACCCGGTTGGGTAAGGAGATCAGGGTGTTTACATCCAGGATCGATGAGCAACTTACCAGGCTGGAAGAGATTGCAGTACCTGCCAAGTTCGGGGGTGCAACCGGAAATATGAATGCCCATATGATCGCCTATCCCGAGGTAGACTGGTTTGAGTTTGGAGAGGAACTGCTTGCCAATGCCTTTGGATTGAAACGTTCATGGCCGACCACCCAGATCGAGCATTACGACAATATTGCTGCGATGTTTCATGCCATGTCGAGGGTAAACACAATATTGATCGACCTGGCGCGCGATATATGGACCTATATATCCATGGATTATTTCAAGCAAAAGATCAAAAAGGGTGAAATCGGATCCTCAGCCATGCCGCATAAAGTGAATCCCATCGATTTTGAGAATGCGGAAGGGAACCTTGGGGTGGCCAATGCCCTTTTTGAGCATATGGCTGCAAAGCTTCCGATTTCGAGATTGCAACGTGATCTGACGGATTCCACCGTGCTGAGAAATATCGGGGTTCCCTTTGCCCATACCATGATCGCGCTTCATTCCATAATGAAAGGGCTTAAAAAACTGGTTGTCAATGAATCAGCTATTAGTCAGGACCTTGAGAACAACTGGGCAGTTGTAGCGGAGGCCATCCAGACCATCCTTAGAAGGGAAGGGTATCCAAAGCCTTATGAGGCGCTACTTGAGCTTACCCGTCGTAATACGAAGGTAACAAAAGAGGCAATCAGGGAGTTCATTGAGACTTTAGATGTTAAGGATGATGTAAAGAAAGAGCTAAAACGGATCACTCCCATGAATTACACAGGCCTGTAGCGCCTGATGCTTATGAATCGATTTTTCAAATTATTCAGGTATCTTGAACCCTATAAGTGGAAGGTGGTCCAGAATGTGGTCTACAATGTCCTGGGCGCATTCTTTGCACTTTTCTCATTTGCGATGATTGTCCCCTTTTTGAAAGTCCTGTTTCAAAACCAGGAACCGGTGACCGAACCCATGGCATTTGCGCTGACTACCGAGTATTTTTTTCACACGATCAATTATTACCTGACTGAAGTGATGAGCAACTACGGAAAGCCCATGGCCATGGTGCTTGTCAGTGGCTTCGTCATTGTTTTCAGTCTGCTTAAAAACGGCTTCCTCTACCTTGCGAATTATATGCTTGCGCCAGTTCGAGCTTATACGGTGAGAGATATCAGGAGGGAGATTTATCATAAGCTGATACGTCTGCCGCTCTCTTTCTACAGTGAATCGCGTAAAGGAGATGTCATGGCCCGTATTTCGAACGATGTCCAGGAGATTGAGACATCGATCATGAGTTCTTTGCAGATGGTTTTCCGAGATCCCCTGACGGTCATCATCTACCTGGGCTTTCTTGTGGCAATCAACTGGCAGATGACCTTATTCGTGATCCTGATATTGCCTGTGTCCGGACTCCTGATCGGGAGGATTGCAAGGAGCTTACGTAAGCGATCATTTCGTGGTCAGCAGCGACTGGGTGAGGTAATGTCGGTGATTGAAGAGACACTTTCTGGTCTGCGCATCATCAAGGGATTCAATGGCGAGAAGCAGATGGAGGAGAAATTCGGGCAGGCCAATAGTCGTTTTGCACGATTGATGAAACGGATCATGCGACGACGGCAGCTCGCCGGTCCACTGAGCGAGTTCATGGGAACCATTGTATTGATGCTTTTGATGATTTTTGGTGGGTGGATGGTGCTTTCAGAAGAGCCACGGATGACATCGGAGAACCTGATACTTTTTTTGATTGTCTTCAGCCAGGTGATCAATCCGGTAAAGAATTTCTCGAATGCATGGTTTTCGATACAGAAAGGGATTGCCTCCGTTGACCGTGTTGATGAATTGCTGAATGCTGATGAAAAGATCATTGAGTCGGAGAACCCAAAAACGGTTGAGGACTTTAGCAAGGAAATTGAATTCAGGAATGTTACATTTCGCTATGAAAAGGAAGATGTATTAAAAAATATAAATCTGAAGATCAGGAAAGGTCAGCTCATCGCACTTGTCGGCAAATCCGGAGCGGGAAAATCCACGCTCGTGGACCTGCTTCCCAGGTTCATGGATCCGGTGGAAGGAGAGGTGCTGCTTGACGGTATTTCATTGGAGGATTACAAGATCAGTGATCTTCGCAACCTGATGGGCATTGTCTCCCAGGAGTCGATCCTATTCAACGACAGTTTTTTCAACAATATAGCTTTCGGGTGTGACGATGCTGAGGAGTCTGGAGTTACAGAGGCAGCCAGGGTAGCGAATGCCATGGAATTCATCGAAGAGACCGGGGATGGCATGCAGGAGGGTGTTGGTGACGGAGGGAATAAACTTTCAGGCGGACAGAAACAGCGGATCAGTATTGCACGTGCCGTAATGGCCAATCCGCCCATTCTTATACTTGACGAGGCAACCTCCTCGCTGGACACGGAAAGTGAGCGGGTGGTGCAGGATGCCATTGAGAACCTGATGAAAAACAGGACTTCTATTGTCATTGCACACCGCCTTTCGACTATCAAGAATGCGGATATGATCGTAGTCCTGGATGAAGGCCGCATCGTTGAGAAGGGAAGGCATGAAGAGCTTATACAACATGAAGGCGGGGTGTACCAGAAGTTGCATTCAATGCAGTCTTTTTGAGAGGAGAGTTGAGAGAGGAGAGTTAAGGGTGGTGGGATACAAATACTAGAGAAGGATGAAGATCAGTGGATTCAGCATGGGCAAGAATGCCCACAAGCTTTATTACCCGATGCGGTATGCGATCGAATCGATATTGCCGATCGTGGATGAGTTTGTGGTAGCACTGGGAGACAGTGATGCTGATGATACAACCCGTGAGGAGATTGATAAGATCGGGAGTGACAAGATTCGTATCATTGATACGGTTTGGGACATAGAGAAGTACCCGAGGGGTATGGAGCATGCACACCAGACCGATATTGCCAAGGAGGCCTGTTCAGGGGACTGGCTTTTCTATCTTCAGTCTGATGAACTGTTACACGAGAAGTACCTGCCCGTAATCCGAGATCGCTGTGAGGAGTTACTGGAAGACCGGGAAGTGGAGGGTCTGTTATTCAGATACCGGCATTTCTGGGGTGATTATCAGCACCTCCAGGACACCCATTGTTGGTACAGGAAGGAGATCAGGATCATAAGGAATGATCCGGAGATCCACTCCTGGGAATCTGCACAATCATTCCGGCGTATTCCTGGTTTTGACGGATTGAATTACAGGCAGCAGGAGCATACCCATAAATTAAAGGTGGCTGATGTGGATGCGGAAATCTTCCATTATGGTTGGGTCCGGCCGCCGGCAGTTATGCAGAACAAGATCAAGGCCTTTACCGCAAATCATGAAGGACGGGCTGCGGTAGAACAGAAGATCAGGATGAAAAAGTACCCCGATTATTTTGATTACGGGAATCTGTCACGACTCACTCGATATGAAGGTTCGCATCCTGAGGTGTTGAAGCCATGGATGGAGCAGTTCAACTGGCAGGGTCAATTAAGATTTTCCGGTCCTGCAGTCAGCCTGGTACCCATGAAAATGAAGCACGACAGGTTGAAGTACAGGGTCATTTCCTGGATCGAAAAAAGGTTATTGGGCGGTATGCGGCTGGGAGAGTTCAGGAATTACCGGTTATTGAGGAAGAAGTAGGGGAGCCTCACAACATTCGTGTTTTTTTGTCATCATACGTCTCCTTGTAAGCTTTCTCATCGCCAAAGGGAATGAATTCAGCATGGTGTTCCGGCACCTCGAATTTTTCATCTTGCTGATGCTGGATTGCACACCAGTATTTTTCGGTTTCGGCAAATATCCTGGTCCAGTATTTCACAGCGCCATTGGCATAACCACAATAAGTGCAATTGAGTTTCTGCATGAACCCCAGGTAGGAGAGTTTTTGTCGGTCGATTTTAATATAATCACTCCTTTTCACATAGGGTATATTGTAGAAGGGGAAGCATATCCGGTGATAGATCTCTATCCAGATGTCCAGAAATATAATAGGTACGGTAGCAAAATAGATAAAGGGCAGGGTAGGCAGGTGGCGAATAAACCGGTGCGGACGTGTGATGTATCTCATGTCATTATTTTGGGGGCAGAAATTATCAAAAAACATCTGAAATAACAAGTGTTAACAATCTGTAATCTCTCTTAAAAAATGTTAGCAAACCAGGGATGTATCCATAATTGAGGTAATTTACAATCATTAATTCCCATCAGAAATGAGAAAGGTATTCATAGCCCTGCTGTTTTTGGCCTTCAGTTGGAAGATGCTGCCGGCGCAGGAAGAACAGCCTATCCTGATCATAGTGGATATGCAGGAAGCATTTACGCAGCATCAAATGGATTCAGTTGTTTCTCAGCGACTGATAACGAATATCAATAACTTCATTTCTGGCTGGCGGCCTGAGGAAGTTATCTTTATACAGGCGCACATCCAGACGCTGAACATCTCGTTTAAAGGTATCAAAGTTGAAACGGAGGAAAACCTTAAGCTGGATGGGCGGTTGAACAGGAAGAAGATTGATCCGGTATTTATGAAAGAGGAATCAAGTGCACTCACAGTCTCCGAATTGTCGGCCTACCTGGAATCCAACCAAATTGATCACCTCTATCTTGCAGGTATCTACCTTGGGGAGTGTCTGTCGGCAACTGCTATAGATGCAAAGGAAAAGGGATATCGTGTCACCGTGATCAGGGAAGCTGTAACAGCAAAAAAGACGCGTAAATCTGAGAAGATGCTGAGAAAGCTCGAGAAGCATGGTGTCGAGGTGATTTGAGGGATTACTTACGTGATCCCTGGAATGGGGGAGGCTCACACCACCTGCAAACCACGCTCTTCACTTCGTTCAGAGCTGGTTTACATGAAGTGCTTTCAGTCAGAAGCTGAAGGGATTACTTACGTGATCCCTGGAATGGGGGAGGCTCACACCACCTGCAAACCA
>CAKZNC010000101.1 GCA_937129385.1 uncultured Bacteroidota bacterium | reverse complement strand
GCGCGAAGACGATCCAGAGCAGGTATCCCTGTCTCCTGTTCTTCCGGTCAGCCGCCTCCTTCTCAACATTGATGAGCAGGAGCAGGTTGAAATAGATGAGGTACAGGAGCATCGGAACGCCGACCAGCAGGAAAATATGGGTGGGGAAACTGAAATTCTTGTACAAGATCCCCATCAGGTAAAAAACGAACATGAGGGCCAGTAAATACCCCAGCACGGTTTTGAACGACTCCCCCCTGATCTTTACTGTGAGTTCTGTTTCCTCTTTCTGTTTTGCAAAAATCACCAGGAACAATCCGAAATAGAACAGCATCTGGTAATCAGGCTGCAAAAGAAGACTCAGGAAAATTCCGGTGACACTGATCACGATCCCGATCAACTTAAAATATCCGGGATACAGGTAAAATGGCAAAATCTTTTTCATTTTATCTCTTCGTTTGTACCCACAGAAAATACTGTGGCTGTTATTACCGATCCAGCCGGACCAAAGACCAATCCCAACAGTCCCCCGATCCCGTCATTGATAATTACCTTCGACCTGTCACTCAGCTTCAGCGTCTTTAAGTTGGAGTTTCGATCTTCTGTCCAGTACGCATATGAGGCATTAAATACGTTGGTAAACAACATCTGCCCCTGTTGATCATGCTTATTCTGAAATACAAGATAAGCAAAATTTGTATTCACATAGTCAGAAATGGTCGGAATTTTCACATTTTCAGCAACCATCTCCAGGACTTTCTCAACTTCCTCAATAAAGAGGTCACTGTAAAGCCCCGTCTGCTCCAACTGTTGTGAAAGCGATTCAAGATCAATGGAGTAGTCGGAAGACATCACGCTTTTCAAATGTGAAGGAGCATAACGTGCTTCCAACACTTTTTCTGCACTTAAAACAATCTCTTCGTCATACCCCATGTTGATCATCTCTCCGGATGACAACCGGATGACTTCTGAGATCATTTCGCCTGCATCGGGATGTACATTCGTGCGGTTTCCATAGTAATGGTCCAGCAACTGGTTGTGGATGATTCCTGCATTTGCAATAAATTCAGTATTGCCTGCTTTATCCTCATTGGTGCAACTCGAAAAAAGAAGCATCATTGGAAAAGCAATAACGGTAAACAGATAAATTCTTGTTTTCATAATACGGTGATTTTAAGTTCATAAATTGGTGGTGAATTTCATCATTCGAATACTTGATGTATACTGTCCTTTTAAAAGGTATCCCCAACAATTCCGGGCATACCGGCCCGCCCCTTTGAGTCTTTACCCTATTTGGCCGAGGGTGAGTTGTCCTGGAATTTTGCGTCTGGAGAGATTCCGCAACTCCCCTATGATACATGTGCCTCGCACACTTTCATGAATGTTGTGATTCCTGTATTCCTATCTTTCTGTGCTGGTTTTTTTATTCTGCTTCACCTGTTAATGTGTTGATGGGAAGAAATATCGGTGCAAAACACAAAAAAGGTGGCTCCGATCCCATATTCAGGATCAGAAATTCCCGGTTTTCATAATCCTCCCTATCTTTACTCCAGACTACAAATTCAATCATTTGAAACCAAAGAAGCATCAGGCTCACCGCACCCTTCCCCTTGTCACGCTGATCATTGCGGGCGAGACGGTCTTTTTTCTGCCATTCCTGGTCCCCAGGATCTTCCGCCCAACCATGCTCGAGGTCTTTGATATTACCAACCTGCAGCTCGGTGGATTTTTCGCCATATACGGAATCATCGCAATGGCAGCTTACCTGTTGGGAGGTCCGGTTGCCGACCGGTTCCCTGCGCGTAAGCTGATGGCCATAGCGCTATGGCTTACCGCCCTGGGAGGGCTATTCGTCGCCTTCCTGCACACTCCCCTGGGTCTGTCGCTGGTATATGGGTGGTGGGGGTTTACCACCATTTTCCTCTTCTGGGCAGCCCTCATCCGTGCCACACGTGAATGGGGCGGACCCGGATTCCAGGGACGTGCCTTTGGCTGGCTCGAAGGAGGCCGGGGCCTGGTGGCTGCCCTGCTCGGCACACTGTCGTGGCTCATATTTACAAAACTGTCACTGGATGCAATCAATGTGCCAGCAACAAACACTTTTCTGCACCCATTCCAGGTAGTGATCCTGGCAGTGTCTGTGCTCACCATCATCGCCGGGATCCTAACCTGGTATGTCATTCCCGATAATCGCAAGCAATTGAAGAGAGATCCACCCAAAATCGTCATTGCCAATATCCTGAAACTCCTTCGGATGCCCACCATCCGGAGCCTGATCCTTATCATCGTCTGTGCCTATTCGGGGTACAAGATCACCGACGATTTTTCACTATATGCCCGGGAAGTACTTGGATTTTCTGAAATAGGCGCAGCGGCAGTGGGAACCGGAGGATTGTGGCTGAGGGCACTCGTCGCCGTCGGAGCCGGAATCCTGGCCGACAGGCTGCCGAAAGGGAACCTGATCGTCGGATGTTTTGCCCTGACAACAGCCGGATCGATCCTGGCTGCATCCGGACTGCTTGAATGGAGCGGAATTGTTGCATTGCTGAACATGGCGGCCCTGGCCGTGGGAATCTACAGCATGCGTGCACTCTATTTTGCTATTCTGAAAGAGGCAGGAATTCCGGTAGCGCTCACGGGCACCGCGGTGGGTCTTGTCTCATTCCTCGGATATACACCTGAGGTGTTCATGAGCCCCTGGATGGGTGCCCTGCTGGATCACCATCCTGGTGAAGCCGGTCATCGCCTGGTATTCCTTGTACTTGCGGGTTTCGGGCTGACCGGGCTCCTGGCCGGATTATTCTTTAAAAAATATGCCGGAAAATCTTAGTATCGGACTGTTGATCATATACCATCTCAGGATAGTGGATTCTGTCATCATTCCACAACAAATTCACCCTTCACAAACATCCCCGTTGCTTCGGAGTCTTGTCCGCGTACAATCATCTCTTCGTCCGAACGAATTTCCAGCCCATACTGTTCAGCTTGCATGGCCATTTAATCGAGAACCAAGGCATAGAGCCCTGCAGGTATCGTCTGACTGCCGACTGCCGACTGCCGACTGCCAACTAACCCCTACCTCACCTCAAACTCGCTCCTCCCGCACACTGCCTTGCCATCTTCCCCGATATGCATCACCACCACCTCGTAGGTTCCGGGAGCATCACAGGTAAAAAAATGCAGCTGACCGGCTTCCCCGGGTGTAAGCTGAAAGCCCGTTTCCCAGCAGAGCAGATTGCGCAAATCAGGAACAGTGGAACCGGTCGTTGCCTGGACATATTCCGGGAACCGATCTTCCTGCTGTTCCTGGAAAAATGAGAAATTGAAAAAATGTCGCTTCTCTTCCATCTCCAGTCCGGCCATATCCCGGTTCTCTGAAAAGATACTGATGATCCCGCTGTACCGCCTGTTGTTCACAAGGTATCCCTTGTTGATCACCTCGATCCTGCTGACACGCGCAGAGGGAATCTCCAGCAACCGTCCGCCGTTTTCCACCGGGATGTTGTCCATCAGCACCAGCGGTGGATAAAGCGCCATGCTCCCCTGGGTGTTCAATGCCAGGTAAGGCCCCTGGTCGTTGTAATTTACCAGCACCGGTTGCACCAGCTCAAAAAAGAACTCCCGAAGGTCGATCAGTTCAATGTACTCTTTCACATAGGTTGTTGACAGAGGCCTGCCATAAAAGGGTGCCACCTCATCCGCGTCTCTCTCATCCTCCACCCTGTCATCCCTGAACCTCGCCATCAGCTGGGCATTTACAATCAGCTGTTCTGCTACAGCACGCTCATGTCCGGCAATCAGGAAGGGTTCATACGGCAGGGTCACCGGCTGGTTGCAAAACTCACTGGTGATCAATAGTTCATGTTCGCCAGCATCCTCTCCTTCCTCTGCAAGGTGCAGCTCACGTGTTCCGGTCTCAGGAGGGAGTGTAAAGATAAAAAGGCCATCCTCCCCACTACGGGTCGTAGAAAAATAGAAGGAGGAGGAATAAGAAGAGAGGTTGACGGTCGATCCTGCCACCGGCTCCCCGGTCACAGCATCAAGGATTTTTCCAGAAACAGTCAGCCCATAGATCTCCGGCAGGAACGCCGGTCCGTCGGCCGGGACCGTATCCAGTGATTCAAAGCTGAAACAGCGGTTCCATGGCACTTCACCGCTCTCTTTCAGTCTCACCGCCACCAGCACGTCTCCTGCATCAGTGCCTCCTGGCAGCATGATCTCCGCCTCCACCATTTCTCTCCGCTGGCAGGAAGCCTTCACCAGGTCAATCCCGATCTCATCGCTGCACCCTGAAACGAGGTATTTCATTGCAGGCACATCCGCGGTCTCATCGGACGGACCAGGATCAATGCTTTTGCGATGCGGGTTGACCACCTTCACCTTTACATAGGTATACCGGTAAGGGGAATAGTTGCGCATCCATTTCGTGTAGGCCCTCAGGTAATAGTTCCCCGAATTGAGATCGTCCGGGATCACCAGGGAGCCTTTTGCAAGCCCCTCTTCGACGGGCACTTTCGCCTGTACCAGCTTGGAACCGTCCCACCTGATCAGCTCCACGTAGACCACCCTGCTCCAGTCGGCACTGCCTGGAAGAACGGGCTGGCCAAGCGAAACTGCGAAAAACAGCTCCTCTTCCACTGCATACAGGGCGCGGTCGGTAAACAACAGCACCTCCTCACCCGTGGCGTCGGGGATAGCCGGTCTCCATTCAGCATACACCCCCTGCCGCAACAGGAGGACCAGGAAAATGAATAACAATCGTATGTTTCTGTCTCTTTCTTGCATGGGTAAAATTTTTCTATTCCCAGAAATCGGGGCGTTCCGTTGTTCCTCCACGGCGGGTGCAGTCAAAGCAGATCGGACTTCCCGTGATGCGCACACCATCCTCCTCCATGATCGCCATGGGGAACGGACCTGCCCCGTGATCCTCCATATTGAAAATCTCCAGCGGGTAGAAATAATCCTTCACATCAAGCTCCGGGAGCTTCGACACGAAGATCCGCCTGCTTGTCATCTCCGAGGTCCAGAAATACCCCAGCACCCGCTCCGACGCATCGTCGACATTGTAAATATTCGTGATGGGCTGCTGCGGCTGCCGCGTGTAGAGTCCGCCGGATCCCTCAGTCGCAATCTTGTTCTGCATGAAATAGTTATACGCCTCTTCATCGAGGGCGTACTGGTGTACCAACAGACTGTACCTGATCTTCAGGCGGTCGTTGAGTGTCGACACATAATTCAGGGGAATCTGCTTCTTCTCGTTGGTCGCCAGGTTGAGGGTGCTCGTAAGGAAGATATCCTCCAGCTCGTCTGTCTTCCAGCAACGGTACAACCCCCAGATATCATCGGGCACCACCGGCTCAAAGCTCAGGTCCATGTAGTAATAATGGATCGGCCCGGCACTCGTGTACTCATAGGTCTCGGTGATCTTCCAGCGGAAATACCGCGAGACAGTGTCGGGCGCCAGGAGGTCGACATAGAACTGCAGTCCGTCGGCCTCGATGCCATTCACCGGGTCCAGGCTCGGCTCAATGTCGTAATAGACCGAATCCACCGGCACACTGCTCTCCAGGATCTCGTATTCCGACTCGTAATGCGCTCCGCCCGGGGTGACCACCACCATCTTGTAATTCCTCCCTTCAACCAGCGATGACTGGTCGATCTCCAGGGTATAGATCCCGTTGTAGGTCTCATCGAAGACAAACTCATTGTTCAGTTCATCCATCACGGAAACCAGGCAGCCCTTGACCGGCTCAAAAACCGGGTTGCCCAGCGAGGTGGTCCGCGAGATCACGATCTCCTGCCGCGAAAGGCCCTTGATGATGCTCCCCTCGATGGAGATCAGCTCAGGTTCATCGCCGATATCGGCAAAATAGGGCTCAATACAGCTGTTCACGGCAAGGGCGATGATCAACACAACCCACAAGTGCATTTTCGGCCGTACGCCTCCGGGGAATAATTTCGTCACGGTATATTTGTATGTATGCTGAATATTCATTCCAATCCTCCGTTAATTGCTGTTGTAATTTCCGAACTTGAAGTTCCACGACAGGGTGATGATCGGCCGCGCGAATACCGACAGCTGGTAACCGTTGATCGCCCCGTCCTCAACCTCGTAAAAGACCGAATAGGCATTGCTCCTACCGGTGAGGTTGTAGACGTTCAGCATCCAGAAACTGTGTGCCACCTTTTTGAATTTCAGGTTCCCCTCCAGGTTGACCGACAGATCGATCCTGAAATAATCGGGGATGCGGTAGGCATTTCTCGCCGAATACAACAGGAACGGCCTTCCCTCCGCGTAGTAGGCAGCCACCGGCAGGGTCACCGGTCGGCCCGTTGAATATACGATGTTCGAAGAGAAGCTCAGGCGGCGGCTGATCCTGTAGTTGGCCACCAGGTTGAAACTGTGGGGCCGGTCAAAGTTCGATGGATACGGAACCCCGCCATTCACCTTCTGCTCCTCGTACAGACCGTTGATCAGGACCATGGAGCGTGACAGCGTGTAGGAGACCCAGCCCGTGAGCCGGTCGTTGTTCTTCTTCACCATCAACTCAACGCCCTCCGAATCCTGTGACCCCTGGAGCACCTGGGTCTCGATGGGATCAGGTGACAAAAAATCGGCGCCATCCTTGTACTCCACCACGTTGCTCACTCACTTCTTGTATACCTCAACAGAGAAATGGAGGCCGGGATCCATGAAGTCATGGTAAAAGCCCACGGAAACCTGGTCGGAAACCGGTGGTGTGATGTGGTAATCGGTGAGCTTCCACTGGTCGTTCGGTGCGATGGCGATGGTATTGCTCAAAAGGAAAATATTCTGGCGGAGCCTGTTGTACGAGGCCTTCACCGAGGTGTTCGGAGCCACCGTGTAGTTCAGGGCAGCACGCGGCTCGAAGCCCGAATAGGTCTTCACGACCTCACCGCTTCCGTATTGGCTGGTTTCTGTAATATTGAACCTGTTCCTGGGCATCCCGGCTTCATATTCCGTGATTTCAGCCGGACCTAAATAATTGTAGATGCCATAGCGAAGTCCTACCAGGAGGTTCAGCCGTGGCAGCACCCTGAACTCATCCGAAATGTGAATCGCAGTCTCGATGCCCTGTTCGCTGCCAAGGTTCACAGCCACGCGATTTGACTCTTCACCGTAAGGCAGGATGTCTCCGCGATTGAGGTTATACAGGATACTGTTGACCCCGAATTCGAGCCGGTGCCGGTCGTTGCTGAGCGACAGGAAATCGGCCCGCGCCTCGGTGTGCCGAATGAAATAATCGTGCTGGTAAGCCTCTGTTATATTGTTCCGGTCAACGGTGGAAAACTGATAATTGCTGCTGGCCAGTGAGAAATCGGCCGAGAACGATTCGCTGAAATTGTGTTTCAGGCTCAGTGATCCGCCTGTGTTGGAATATTTGTATTCGTTTCTTACAGACAGGGAAAACTCATCGGAGCTCCTGTAGAAAAAGGCCCGCAGCTGGTTGTTCTTATTGAGCTCGGCGTTGATCCCGAAAGTTCCATCATAGAAGGAGGCATTGCTGTTCCGCAGGTCCTGGTCGTTCATCCGCTTCAGGATCCAGTCTGAATAGGTACTCCTGACACTGCCTACGAAGGTCACCTTGTCTTTCACGATGGGCCCTTCAACCTCCACATGGCCCGTGATGGGACTGATGCCGCCCTGGAAAAAGAAATTCTCCTTGTTCCCCTGCCGGGTGGTGATCTCGAAGATCGAAGCGATCCGGCCGCCGTATTTGGCAGGGACATTGTTCTTGTAGAGGGAGAAATCGGAGATGATGTCCGGACTGAAGGCTGTGAAAAAACCAAACAGGTGCGAGGTGTTGTAGATCGATATCTTGTTGATATAGAACATGTTTTGGTCGGCAGAACCGCCCCTCACATTGAAACCGGAAGAACCTTCCCCGGCATTCTGCACGCCCGGCAGCATCTGTGCAACCTTCAGCACATCCTTTTCACCCAGCACAGCGGGAATCTCCCTGACCGACTCGGATGAGATCCTGTCAAACCCCATCAGCATCCCCTTTACATTGCTCTGCCGTTGATTCACCAGTGTCACCTCCTGGAGTTCGATCAGTTCGTTCTCCAGCTCAATTGTGAAACTGCCTGCAGACAATACATTCAGACCATATTCTGCATCCTTCATGGCCATATGGTCCACCACGATGTGGTAGACGCCCTCCTTAAGCCTGAGCTGAAAATTGCCATCCACATCGGTGATGGTCCCCGAGCCGGTTTCGCGGACATAGATGGTGGCTCCGATCAAAGGTTCTTCGGTCTGCATGTTCCTGATCTTTCCACGTACACGGTAGGTATTGCCATTTTCGGCATACTGCCTGCTGCCAACAGTGATAAAATTGTTCTCCGAAAGGTTTTTGGTCTTCACGTACCTGGTGCCTACCTCGACACTGTCACTTGCAGAAGTTCTGCTGGTAACCGAACGGCGATCCGTTGCATACTCAGGCAATGCCTCCAGGACGGGTTCCCCGGGAAAGATGTAGATACTCCTGCCCCGTATGAAAAAATCAAGGTCTGTTTCATCGAGCATACGCTCCAGCAGGCCGGCAATGGGTGTACCCTGACTAAAACCGGGGGTGGTGATGGAATCGATCCACTCACTCCTGTAATAGAATTGGAGGTTTTCGTTATCGGCGGCCTCCTTTAAAAATTGCCCAAAAGCTCCGTCGGCGTATGAGTGGGTCAGCACAGGTGATTCCTGGCTGAAAAGAAGTGCTGGGATGAACAGTATATATATGATGAATTTTATGCGATGCATGCTGAAATGGAAGTTTGGATTATTGGGGATCTTGTGTAAGGCGGCCGGTGATAAAGGAGAGCAGCTCCTGCATCCGGCCATCATCAGCTTTTTTGACCTTCAGCTTATGATCGCGCAGGTAACTGCGTGTGCTGGAACGCACACCGTCTGGAAGAGCCTTCAGAAAGGAACGGTTGTTCCGGTACCTTTTCAATTCTCCTTCCATCAGTAAATAGCGCCGGGCCCGTTGCTCTCCGAAAACATATTTCATGTAATTCCCTTCGTGATCTTCGCTTCTTGACTTGATCCAATGGTAGCAGCAGAGCAGGCGTTCATCGCCGGCAACCAGCTGGTAGAATCCCTCCTGCTCATCACCAGCAAGGAGTTTTTTAAAACGGGCACCTGCAATGGTGAATTCCGTGATAAACTCCACCGACAGATAGTTCTCGAAGATCTCCTTCCCGTCATCATGCAGGATCAGAAGTTGGTGACTGAAAATATCGTACCTGAGCTTTACATCCTCATAAGATTGTCCTCGATATGTGACAGATCCCGCGAGGTAACCTTCATCCGTGAAAAAGGGATGGCCCTCTGCATTGAAATAGAAATCTTCGTAATAGACCCCATTTCTGAGCAGCGGGTTGACACCAACCAGCGCCTCTGTCTGCCGGTATATTTCCGTATATTGTGCCTCCTGGCTTCCGCTGGTTTCCTGGGCTGACAAGTCCAAAAACAATCCGGTAAGAAGGCAAAACGAAATGATAATCCTATTCAGTAAAATCATAGAATACTGTCTTCAAAATGCTTAATAATACAGGTAGGTCAGTGGTTGAAATAACGGGACTACGAATGTAAGAATTTTTTCAGTTTTTCCGGTAATAAAATGGCGATGTCTTCGACCTGATCTGAAAAGGATTCCAAATATTTGAAAGGAGATTCCGGGAGGCCCTGTTATAGATTCGCCTTCATCAATGCCACCATCACTGCAAACCTGAACCGATAGAGCGAATAGGTAGCCCCGGTTGTTGCATCAACGGCTCCCAGGTCTTGCTCTTCCAGCAGTTGTTTTTCCATCAGGGGGTAAGCGATGGCAGGGGTTATGCCGGCAATGCTCATCTCCTCGCAATATGCCTCGTCCTCCTCTTTTCCCACTCCTTCCCTGTTCACCTCGTTATAGTCGACTGAGATGATCTTTTCGTCCCTGATCGTGATCGTTGCCACGTGGCTGTAGTCAAAAGCATCGCGGGGAGAGGCCCCAATAAAGGTGCCATCTTTTGCCCCTTCAGCGTCCATGGGAAGATTGTAATGTGCGATCATTTCGCTGTAGGCACTGTCCACCCTTGGTATGGGTGATACCTCTGTCAGGAAATGCAACGAAACAAGGCCCGATTTAAAATATTTGTCATCCGGCCTGAAGTCCCTGACCGCATCAAGACTGTCCGATTCGGGCGTACAGGAAGCAATGATCACCGCAATGAAAAGAGGTATGATCCGGCTCACAGGGGTCGCAATAAACTTCATTCTGCTTTTTTATTCAGGCTTTCTATAGATTTCAACAGTCTCCTCCACATCCAGGGTCCAGTTCCCGGATTGTTGTTTCCAACTACGGACCTGCACATCCTCAGGGGTTGTTGTGTTGGCAAATCCCCGAAGGGAAGTAATATTATCAGAGCTTTGGTGCAGGGCTGAGCTTCCTCCGGCTACACCCTGCTTTTCTGTGAGCCCCTTTTTCGCATAGATCTCCAGGTAGAGGTCGAAATAGGTATCTGCACCGTCCATCCCGTCATTAAAAACTCCACCCTGGGTACCAAGATTCTGGAAAAGGGTATATGTACCGGTATAATAATAGACATAGTCTTCGTCCTCCGACTCATAGTAATATTCATACACTCCCGGGTAGGAATCGTAGTAAAATCCGGGATCGATGAATTCCAGGTCGGGAACATCCGGATTGTCATCCTCGTAGAGAAATACCCCGTATTCGGGACCATAATATTCCCAGTCCACGGATATATAACAATGTCCGGGATCACCTGAAACCCCACAGGATGCAACAAGTACAGCGGCCATAGCGGCCACAAGGTATATTCGAATTTTTTTCATCATGTCATTTTCAAACAGCTGCAAAAGTAATCCAGATTTTGAAAAGTACCCTTGCAGTGTTTATAAATCTTCATTCCCTTTTAAATGAATGCAATTTTCGGGCCAAGGAGATAAAAGCTGTACTCCAGTTTGCACCTGTTTTTGAATTATGGTGCCGTGCGGGGACCTCCTCCTGTAACATTTTCTCTTATAGCAAGGTAGTGAATGCTTCCAGACCCCGGTCTACAGGAAAAAATTTGTATATTACCATCCATAAACTCTCCAACCCACCCGGTATGAAAAGAACCATACTCGTCATCAATGCGATCGCAATTCTAATCTTATTACCAGGCACGTCCTATTCACAACATCACTCAGCCGATACCCTGCAAGACCATTCCGCGATGGAGGTCCGTGAAAGTGAAGATCACCACCACGGAAGCGAGCAACAAGACGGGGAGGATCAAGCCCTGGAAGGTCACAACGAACATGCAACAATGCATGTCCAGGGAGATGGTATGCATACTGATGAAACGTTAGAGGAAGGGGAGCATGGAGGCGGACATGGTGCGGATATGTCCCCGCTGTTCTTTATCATCATTGCCCTGCTGATGGGTGCGGCAGTCAGGCACCTGCTGCGTAAAAGCCCGATCCCTTTCACCGTATGGTTGCTCATTGTCGGACTGGCTCTCGGGGCCATGCTCCGACTTGGATGGTTCAGTATTACGAATATTGGCGGACTGGCGGTGGATTTCGGTCTGCTTGAAAACGCATTCAGCTGGGCGGGAAATATTGATCCGCACATCATCATGTATGTCTTCCTGCCGACCCTGATCTTCGAAGCCGCCTTTGCCATGGATGTACACACTTTCAAGAAAAGTGCGGTAAATGCATCCCTGCTGGCCATCCCCGGGATCATCATCGCCATGTTCCTCACGGCAGGCATCGTGATCCTGATCGACAGGGTCGGACTTGGCCTGGAAGGCTGGGGCTGGGCATATGCACTGATGTTCGGTGCTGTTGCAAGCGCAACTGATCCTGTAGCTGTTGTTGCATTGCTGAAGGAGCTTGGTGCCAGCAAGAAACTGGGAACACTGATCGAAGGGGAATCGATGCTGAACGATGGTACGGCGATTGTGCTGTTCATGCTGTTTTTCACGATGGTAAGCGGAGGTGCCTCCGACACTTCACCCATCATGGAATTCCTGAAAGTAGCCATAGGCGGAATACTGGTTGGCGTGATCATCGGGAGCCTCTCTATCCGCTGGGTCAGGAAAGTATTCAACGATGCACTGGTGGAGATCAGCGTAATCGTTGCAGCGGCTTATATCACCTTCTTCATATGTGAACACTTTCTGCATGTCTCAGGTGTACTCGGACTCGTTGCTTTGGGACTTGCCATGGCCAGTGTCGGAAAAACGCGGATCAGTCCGGAAGTGGAACATTTCCTCCACGAATTCTGGGAGCTATTCGCCTTTATCGCCAATACCCTCATCTTCATTATTGTGGGCGTGGTGATCGCCGAGCAGGCTGCGATTACAGGAAGGAACATCGTGATCCTGCTGATCATCTATGTCGGCGTACACCTGATCCGAGCCCTCGTGATCCTGATCTTTTATCCGCTGATGCGCAGGGCAGGATACGGACTTCCAAAAAAAGATGCCATCGTGGTCTGGTATGGAGCACTCCGGGGAGCAGTCGGTCTTGCACTGGCACTCATCGTGGCCGGGGAGAGCGCGATTCCTGATGAGATACGCGGTCAGTTCATGTTTTTGACAGCCGGACTGGTGACGCTGACCCTGCTGGTCAATGCCACCACCATCAAACCGATTGTAAGAAAGCTGGGGCTCACCAAGGCATCGCCTGCCAAAAGACTGATACAGATCAATGCGAAAAAATACCTGTATAACAGCTCCAGGAATGCACTTGAAAAGACGAAGACCGACAGGTACCTGAGCAGGGCAAACTGGAATGTGGTGGAGGAATACCTGCCCGAGGAGGCTGCCGAAGATGAAGGTTCGGACATCAAGATCGACACGATCGCCGAATACAGGCGCCGGATCCTGGAGAAGGAAAAAAGCAGTTACTGGCACCAGTTCAAGGACGGACTCCTGGGGCCGACAGCGGTAATGAGCCTTTCAGATACCATCCAGAAGATCCTGGATGAAGGTGGCATGATCCCCCTTTCCCAGCGCAAAGACCTTGAGGAGAACTGGAAGACCGGCAGGTGGATCGATGTCATGCAGAGGATCCCGTTCCTGGCACAGTTGTCCAGGCGGATCTTCTTCGAACGCATATCGGTGAGCTACGACAGTGCCCGGGGATTTGTCCAGGCACAGGAGGATGCGCTGAAACTTATTGAAAGGATGGTACGCGGACTCGAGGCTGAGAGCGTTGAGAACAAGGAGCAGGATGCAAAGATTCTTGAGAAACTGGAAGAGGAGGTCACTGAGAACAGGATGCTTGGTCAGACCTTCCTCAGGAACCTTCGGAAAAACTACCCGGAGATCTATACTGCAGTTGCAACCCGTCAGGCCATCCGTACGCTGCTGAATTATGAACGTCACACGGTCGAAAGAATGCAGAAAAACGGTCAGCTCGAAAGCGGCGAAGCCCACAAGATTATCGAGGAGATCGAGGAGCGGATGAAGCGCCTGATGTATTCACCTCCGGTGATCAGGCAACCCGAAACCGAAAACCTGCTGAGGGACTCTGCCCTGTTCCGGGATCTCGACAGCTCCCTGATGGAAGAGATCGTTCCGAAATTCCAGACACGGATCTTCTCCGTCGGCGACCGGTTCATCAAGGACAACACCCCCAGCGACGGACTCTACTTCGTGGCCCGGGGTACAGTGCGCGTCTCCATTAATAAGCATGATGTAGACATTCTCAGTACCGGGGCGTTCCTGGGCGAGATTGCCAGCCTTACAGGTTCACGCACAGCCGATGTATTTGCCGAATCACCGGTCACGGTCTTCCACATCAACCTCAAAGAGCTCAACAGGATCGTGAAGAAGTATCCCGAACTGGAAGAGCGGATCTGGAATATTGGCGGACAAAGGATTGCCGAGAACCTCCTCAACCGCACGGCTCCATACAGCCAGTGGAAACAGGACAAGGTCCAGGCGCTGGTTCAGAAAGGGACCGTGATCCGTTCAGGGGAACTCAGCGAAGAAGACATACGTGACAAAGTGGTTGTATTGCTGAACGGTACGGCCAGGGACAGGGATTCAGGGAAAAAGATCACAGGGCCCGCCGTGCTGGATCATTACGCCTTTGAATTTGGAAAAGAGGTGCGGCTGTTTGTCTGCTGAACTAAAGCCGAGGGACAAGTCCATAAGGCAACAGGCCCTGCTCATAAGACTCCGGGCCGGGGAAATTAGTCGTCAGAAGAGCTCATGAGACTTAAATCCGGCCCGGATTTTCATTTCAACTGTATTTATAGTTGTTCTACTGCTTTTACAGTTGATGTGTTTTGAATATAGATTTCGCGGCTAACGGGGCTGAAAAAGATGAAGCTATCCCAGCACCTCCGCTTCGATAAGTCCCACCAGGATATGGATCACTTTGATATGAATCTCCTGGATACGGTCGCTGTATTTGCCACCTTCCACCCTCACCTCTGCATCCGCAAGTTTCGCCAGCAGTCCGCCCGTCTTCCCCGTAAGCGCAACCACCTTCATTCCTTTTTCAAGTGCAGCCTCCGCAGCTTTGATGATGTTTCCTGAGTTGCCGCTGGTACTGATCGCCAGGAGGACATCTCCCTTGTTTCCGACCCCCTCAATATAACGGGAGAAGATCTCGTCAAATCCATAGTCGTTTCCCACGCAGGTGATATGGGACGGATCGGAAATGCTTATTGCCGGAAGCGCCGGGCGGTCATGCTTAAATCTGCCGGTGAGCTCTTCGGCAAAATGCATCGCATCGCACATCGATCCACCGTTTCCGCAGGAGATGATCTTCCCGCCCTGGTTGATTCCTTCTGTCATCAACCTGGCGGCAGCTTCAATGGCAGCAACTTTTTCCGGGTCGCTGAGGAACTGTTCCAGGACCTCTCTGGCTTCACTCAACTGCTGCCTGATATTGTCTTTCATGTTCCGGTTATTTCTCCCAAAAGTACACAATACTTCTGAATCTGCCGATGCAGTGACAGGCTCTAAACACAACCAGGAAAAAAGAAACGGCTCTCTACCATACATTGACGGGCGGGATTAAAATATTCTAAGTCTGCAAGACGTTCTAAAACCAGAGGGTCAAACAAAAAAAAGTGGTACCTTTGTCCTGTTAAATGTTGAACTATGGGAATACCAAGATTTTTCAAGGTAAAAGAGCCCAATCGCTTCGATTATAAGCCCTTGTACTGGGATCCTGAAAGGGAAGAACGGGAAGAACGGGTGAGGAGGATCAAAGCCGAGCTTGGACAGGAGATTTCATTCAGCAAGACCTCTTCCGCGATCACGAGGGGGTCCTTCAGACAATATAGCTCAAAGAGCAGGAGAAAGGCAGGACGGGAGTCGAATATTCGCCTGATCGTCATCGCTGCTGCATTGATGTTACTCGCCTACATATTGTTCTACAGGTAAATGTCGGATATCATACAGCTCTTACCGGATTCCGTCGCCAACCAGATTGCCGCCGGAGAAGTGATCCAGCGACCGGCCTCTGTCGTGAAGGAACTGGTGGAAAACTCCATTGACGCCGGAGCAAGTTCCATTATCGTCAGGGTGAAGGATGCAGGGAAAACATATATACAGATCATCGATAACGGCCGTGGCATGTCTGACACTGATACGCGGCTCTGTTTCGAACGCCACGCCACATCGAAGATCTCAGACGCCAATGATCTTTTCGCCATCCGCACCATGGGATTCAGGGGAGAAGCCCTTGCATCCATTGCTGCAGTGGCGGAGGTGTCGGTAAAAAGCAAAAACGCTGAAAACGAACTTGGCACCCATGTCCGGATCAGCGGATCAAGAATAGAATCCCAGGAAAAGGAGGGCACTCCCACCGGCACCAACATCACGGTCAAAAACCTCTTCTTCAACGTACCGGCACGGAGGAAGTTCCTGAAGACCGACCAGACCGAGCTACGGCACATCATCACGGAATTCAACCATGCGGCACTGGCCTATCCGGATATTGAATTTCAGCTGATCCATAACAACGCGCAGATCTTTAACCTCCAGGCGGGGAAATTGAAGTCAAGAATATCGGGCATCTTCGGAAAACAGATCATCCAGAACCTCATCAACCTGGAAACTGAAACCAGCATCGTCAGGATCTCAGGATTCATAGGTAAACCCGAATATGCGAAAAAGACCTATGGCGAGCAGTTCCTGTTCGTCAACCAGCGATTCATGCGGCATCCCTATTTCAACAAGGCGATCATGAAGGCCTACGAGGAGATACTGCCACGTGATCATTTCCCGAGTTATTTCCTCTTTTTCGAAACCGATCCCGCAAGTATTGACATCAATATTCATCCTACAAAGACGGAGATCAAGTTCGAGGACGAAAGAAGCATCTGGCAAATATTACAGGCCGCGACCAGGGAAGCCATCGGGAAACACAACCTCTCCCCGAGTCTGGATTTCAGCAGGGAGGGCGTTATCGACATCCCCACCCTCACCAAGGATCAGGACATCTCGATACCGAGAGAAAATATCAACCCGGCCTTCAATCCGTTTGAAAATGAATCCAGGTCACCTGGCCAGGGAGACCCGGGCAGAAAAGATGCGCACCGCGACTGGCAGAAACTTTACGACAGCAGGAACAACAGTGACCTGTCGCCCGGACTGGACTTTGACGCGTCGGAAAACAAGAAACCTGTTGCAGAAACCCGTTACCTGCAATTGAAAGGGAAATATATCCTCACGCCAGTGAAATCCGGACTGATGGTGATCGATCAGCGACGGGCACATATACGGATCCTATACGAACAGAACCTGGCAACACTGAGGAGAGATTCCGTGAATGCACAAAACACACTTTTCCCGGAGACAATTGAACTGAACCCGTCAGATTACAAATTGTGCCTCGACCTGGTGGACGAGATCGGAAAGCTGGGTTTCGAGATCCGCGATTTTGGACAAAATTGCGTGATCGTTCATAGTATTCCTGCCAATACTGCCATTCATGACATCAAGTCAGTCATTGAAACATTCCTTGAGCAGTATAAAAATTTTGAGTCTGAAATGAAGCTCGATCAGCATGAAAAAATCGCACGTTCAACAGCAGTTGCTTCCGCGATCAATTATGGCAAACAGCTTGACAACAAAGAGATGCAGGAGATAGTCGATCAACTCTTTGCATGTTCGAATCCCAATACCACGCCGGGGGGCAAAGTGATACTAAATATTGTTAAACTGGAGGACTTTGAGAAACATCTTGCATGATTTTTGTTCTATAGGTAACCGAATTTAATTTTTTCTCATGAGCGGATTTAATTTTGGAAGGGCAGGAGGCACGCCCCCGGTGGTAAAAAACCTGATTATCATTAATGTAGCCGTATTCGTCATCTCATGGCTGGCGGCAAATACAGCGGGCATCAACCTGAATGCGCTCCTGGGCATGTTCTATGTGCAGTCACCCTATTTTCAACCGTGGCAGGTGGTGACCCATATGTTCATGCATGGAGGATTCATGCATATCTTCTTTAACATGTGGGCCCTGTGGATCTTCGGTAAGACGCTGGAAAGCGTCTGGGGTGGCAAGCGATTCCTGGTCTACTTCCTTGTGACCGGACTGGGTGCGGCGGTGCTTCACCAGCTGGTGCAGTACATTGAATTTTCCAACGCCGTTGAAGCGGTGAAAGCACAATATAACTTTGATACGATCACGGCTGAACGTCTGCGCGGACTGGCCTCTTCACATCCGGGTCTTTACCAGGCACTGCGCACACCTACTGTAGGTGCCTCCGGTGCGGTCTTCGGCATACTCCTTGCATTCGGGATGCTGTTCCCCAATACACCCCTGTTCATCATTCCATTCCCATTCCCCATAAAAGCCAAATGGCTGGTGATCGGATATGGTGCACTTGAATTGTACCTGGGGCTCACCATGCCGGGAAGCAGCATTGCCCATTTTGCACACCTGGGGGGAATGCTGTTCGGGTTCATTCTGATCAAGTATTGGAACAAGACCAGCAACAGGTTTTACTAAGCGCACCCATACATGACAATATTCCAGGAAATAAAACAATCATACAGTCAGGGTACCACCCTGCACAAGCTCATCTACATCAACGTAGGGGTGTTCCTTTTGCTGCATGTGGGTGTGATCGTCCTGGTGCTCTCCAACCAGATCGACCGGATGCAGGGGATCAACCAGATCCTTCACTACCTGGCCGTGCCTTCCGACCTGGTGGCCCTGAGCAGAAGACCGTGGACTGTTTTTACCTACATGTTCACACATGGCTTCCTCTGGCATATTGTATTCAACCTGCTCATTCTATTCTGGTTTGGAAAACTGTTTATCGAAGAGTTTGGCCTGAAAAAACTCACCGGGATCTATATCCTGGGCGGACTCGCAGGGGCGTTTCTTTACATCCTGTTCTATAATATCTTTCCCTTCTTTGATGAGGTAAAGCAACAATCGGTTGCCACCGGTGCCTCAGCCTCGGTTATGGCGATCCTGATCGCTGTCGCCACCATCGCGCCAAACCGCCAGATCAACCTGATCCTGATCGGTCCGGTGAAGATCGTATACGTGGCCCTCGTGCTGTTTGTCACCTCCACGATCCTGGATTTCACAGATAACACCGGGGGTAAAATTGCACATCTCGGGGGGGCGCTCGTCGGGTTTTTCTTTGCCACCTACTTCAAAAAGGGCCAGGATGTGACACGCGGATTCGACAGTTTCATGGACAATATGGCCGGCCTTTTCAGCCGGAAAAAGAAGATGAAGGTCACCCATAGGCGTCCGGCCAACGATTATGAATACAACAAGGTAAAAGCGGAAGAACAAGAGGAGATGGACAGGATCCTGGACAAGATCTCGAAGGCGGGCTACGATGCACTTACAAAGTCTGAAAAAGAGAAATTGTTCAACATGAAGAATTAACCCTGAACTCTGTTCGCCCGAATCGTACTTTTTAATCAATGAGGTAAGCAGTGAGAAAGATAACAGGTAAACTGATATTATACATAAATGTGGCGGTGGCCCTCCTGCTGTTGCTTTCATACACCGCCCCGTTTATCAATCCTTCCAGGATCCTGTTTCCTGCATTTCTCGGCCTTGCATATCCTTACCTCCTGCTGATCAACCTCATATTCCTGGTGTACTGGACCATCCGTTTCAGGAAGGAATTGCTGATCTCCCTGGTGGTGATCATGGTGGGCTGGGGACATTTGATGAATTTCCTGCCACTGAATTTTTCAACGGGGGAAAGAAAAAAGGAGTCCCGCATTGAGGAAGGGTTCAGCATTATGTCGTACAATGTGCGGACCTTTGATCTCTACAACTGGAGCGAACAGGAAAATTCGACAGATGGGATTTTTGATATCATTCATGAGAATACCCCGGACATCCTATGCATGCAGGAGTTTTATACCGAAGACAAGATCGGGAAACGCGAATCCGACATCCGGCGCAAACTAAAGAGTTACCCCTATTATTCGGTCTACTACGGCGTAAAAAACAGTCCGGCTGCAGGCTTTGGCATCGCCACCTTCAGCAAACATCCGATCGTCAAGACCAGCCGAATCCCCTTCTCCAACACCATGAACCAGGCGGTCTATACAGATATCCTGATGGGAGAGGATACAGTCAGGGTATTCAACATCCACCTTCAATCCATACGTTTCGGACAGCGCAACTACAGTTTCATGGATTCACTCTCATTTAAGTATTCCAACCGGCAGATCCAGGAGGTGAAGGATATCAGCAAACGTCTCAGGGAGGCATTTGTCAGACGGGCCGAACAATCGAAGATCATTCACAATTACATTCTTGACTCACCCCACCCGGTGATCGTCACCGGCGATTTCAATGACACCCCCCAGTCCTATGCATACCGGCGTATTCAAAAGGGGCTGGTCGATGCCTTCAGGGAGGCAGGCAGGGGATTCGGCAATACCTATGCCGGGGAACTACCTTCATTCCGCATCGATTTCATCCTTTACAGCGAATCACTTGAAGCTGTAAAATTCAAACGGATCAAGTCAAAATTTTCCGATCATTTCCCGGTGATTGCCATCCTGGATGACCGCGAGATCACTGAGGATCCAGGATAAACTTGCCCGTTTCTGTACCTGATCCATCCTGGAAACGATAGATATACAGTCCTCCATTGTGACCATCCAGGTCCACGACAATCGCCTCTCCAGCCTCCTGTTTTCCATAGGCATTGTGGTACACCTGTTTTCCAGCGCCATCATAAATGCTTATGCTGAATGGTCCGCCAGTCTTCCTGTCCGTGAAAAATTGCACATTTCCATAAGCCGGGTTCGGAAAGACCTGTACCCCAGTGGAAACAGCCTGAAGGGGAACTCCCGTTTCATTCAGCAAACCCGAGATCACACTACTGGTGTTCTCGATATCATTTATTGCAGGCACAGTCCCTTTGTGCCTCAATACACCTTCCTGGTCGATCACTGCAAGGCGGTCATACGTTGTGCTATAGGCCTCCTCAACTGCCCCGGCACTCAGGGCCAGCTGGAAGGTCAGACCGGTCTCCTCCCTGAATCCAGATACCGTCTCCTCGCTTGAACTTGCGTTCCAGGTGTCGAGCCCGACAGCCACGAAATTGGCATCATTCTTATACGTATTGTAAATGCCCTGAACCTCCGGTCCGGATGAGATGCAATAGGGACAACCATTGCCAAAGAAAAAGATCATCACCACTTTTCCCTGGTGATCAGACAATTCAAACTCTCCTCCCCCGGAAAGTGAAACCGTAAAATCTGGAGCGTTCTCTCCAACACTCTGCGCTTTTACTAATCCCGCAGGAATGATGAAAAGCAATAAAAATGTAAGTATTCGTGTTTTCATTATAGATTGGTTTTTGTTATACATTTTAAATCAGAACCTCGTTTTTAAGCGGACTTCCACACCTTCAAAATCCAGCACCTCGTAACAGATCCCTGAGGTACATGCCGGCCCTCCCCTTCTCTGGCCTGCAAACAGTGTGACCGTGTTCCTTTGATCGATCTTGTGGCTGACATCCACCCCAAACCAATTTCGTTGAGGATCGCCACCGGTCACATTGATATCGGTACTGTATTCCCATGTGAGTGAGACACTGGTTTTCGGAGATTTCGACCAGCCAGCCACTACGACCATATTCTGATATACCTGTCCTCCGAGGAGGCTCCTTTCGATGGCCTGGTATTCAAATTCAAGTAAGGTGCTGTGGCCCCCGGACAATTCCAGCTCCCAGATCATCCCCCCCGTGTACCTGTGGTCCTCCAGCCTGATTGGCTCCTCGGAATAATCGGCAAACAGCGTAACCGTGTTCCTGCTCCCGGCATCAAACCCAATTTCCGCAAAAAATTCCCTGAAAACGTAGGACGATGCAAATTCGTTCACTGCCCGCGTATAATTCAGCAATAATCTTGTTCCCCGGGGAAAAGAGTAGTAGGCTTCCACCTGGGTCCCGGATTCATCAACATACTGAGGCACGTGAATACTTCTGTTCAGTAGCTTGTATTTGTGTTCCTTCACAAGGGTGGGCGGATCGCTGATCCCGGATCCGATCAGCAGGTCATGGTAGTCCTTGTATTCCAAGCTTAGTCCGAATGTACCCAGACTGAAATTCAGGGATGAGTAAATTCCATACCTGGCATCTTCGCTGAGAGCGAATAGAGGGGTCTGATTTTCAATATTATGAGCAAATTCAAAATTGTAACTCACAAATGCAGAGAGGTTGCCACTGAAAAGCAGCGAATAGAATTGCTCCTGGTCAGTGATATTCGTATTCCTCATGAACACCAACCCGGCAGTCTGCCCAAAAAAATTCAACCCTGTTTCAATCCCTTCAGTGAGATCGGGTCTGCGATCTGACTCCTCAATTAATGGCGGAAAGACATTGGCGAGTGTCTTCCCCCGCAATGCTTTTGCGTAGCCAACTTTCCCATTGTATTTTACAGAGACTCCACGAAGGTCACGATAGAAACCGTATCGTGACCTGTAGGATTGTGCTTCAAAAACAGAACCGGGGATCTCATAGGCCCGCAGCAATAGTCCGTTCCCGAGGATGCCGATGAAATTCCCGACTTCAATTTCGAGCCCTTTGTTCCTGTATTTGACATTGTACTGTGTCAGCCTGTTGTATGAACTGGCAGTGTTCTGACTGTAAAAGTGTTCATACCTGATCCCGGCTGTAAGTGAACGGTACCTGTACTGCAGGTTGAGCTGGTTATAGTGGGTGGTCAGATCGCGGGGATCTGAACCAGGAAGATTCCCGAGCTGGAACTCCATGTGGTTGTTCCCGGAGAGCTGTGAAATGGCATTGGCACCATAGAACAGGAGCGATATGAAGAGCAGGATCCTGGGCATCATAGATATTCCTTGATCTTCTCCCGGATGATATGGTCGTCTCCCGGACGGAATCCTTCGTGGATAAATACAAGTTCGCCTTGCTGATCCAGGATGAGCAATGTAGGTACAGCGTAAACATTCATTTCAGACATCACCTCGCTGTTGATATCCCTTGCAATCGGGTATTCCACGCCAAGTGAATTTACAAAAGGTTTCAGCTTGGATTGGTTACGAGGTCCGTCAATACTGATTCCCACGAACCCGACACCCTGGTCCCTGAATTCAAGGTAGAGGTCGTTCAATTCGGGTATGGAGCGCAGACAGGGCTGACACCAGGTGGCCCAAAAATCTATGATCGTGAGCGTCTCTCCCTTCACCTCTTCATAGGTGATCCATTCCATGTCCAGGTTCCTGAGCTCAAACCAGGGCTGTTGTGCAAAGGCAGAGACCTGCAGCCCAAAAACAAGACACATGACGAGAAAAGTAGATTTGTTCATCTGGTTAAGTTGTCTGAATATTTAGTCGATCGTCTGAAATGTTCCTTACAACAGAACCCTTTGGGTATAAAATTGTTCTCAATACATGCGTTGCAGCTTCCGGGAATGCGTCCTTCAATTGAAAAAGGTTGGGATGACATCCCGGAATCAGCGCGGAAATAGTGGGAGAATGTGAAAAAAACATTGTTAATAAACTTCTGACCACGATTCAATTAATCGTATTACATTTGAATAAGAATTTAAAACCGACCATCATGAAAAAGGTAGCCATACTCCTGATTTTGATCATCTCTGTATCATCTTGTTCCCTGTTTGAAAAACCGACCATGACAGAGGAAGACATCAATTCACTGGTCCAGGAAAAAGCCAATGTGGAAGAGGAACTTGCCAATGTCATACAGGACCGGGATATGTGGAAACTTAAAGCTGAAGAGTGCGCCCAGTTGCTTGAGGAGCAAACCAGTGAACAAGAAATGCTGACCGGAAACTACTATGTGATTGCGGGCAGCTTCAAAAACAGCCAGTATGCCAGCGAATTCTCAGACAAGGTGAGGCAAATGGGAGGTACCGGTACGATTGTCCCCGGGCCCTATAATTTCAACCTTGTTGCCTTTAGTGTACACGAAACACTTTCAGCTGCTGCTGAGAGCATGTACAATGTGCGCAGCAATGTATCAGAGGATGCCTGGATCTGGAAGCAGAAGTAGTACTGCTATCCCAATCCGCTCCCGGTCATTATAAACAGTGGCTGGAATTCAAAACTCTTGAAATGTGGCCGTAACCGGTCGACATTGTAGTGCTTTTTCACATCCACAAACTTGGATTTGCTCGTAACCACATCCAGTGGTGCATTGTCATACCTGCCATTGCGTAGCACAACCAATCTACCGTGAATGCCCTTCAGGATCAGGTCCAGGGCCAGGTTGCCATATGCCATCGGAACAATTGAATCGATCGCATCGGGATCACCACCCCGAACCAGGTATCCAAGCGACTGGTTGATCACATTGATTTCACGTCCATTATTGAATTTGGGTGACAGATTTTTGATCTGGTCCGAGACCTGGGTACCGATTCCCCCGAGTTTTGCATGCCCATATGCATCCTTCTCTTCACTTTTCATGACCATCTTATCCATTCCCTTGAAAGTTGCACCCTCTGAGACCAGCACAACTGAATATTTGGAGGGATTCTTGTAACGGTCTTCGACCAGCAGATCGGTCAGCTTCTCCAGGTCAAATTTATGTTCCGGTATCACGCACCTGTTCGCTGCTCCTGCCATGGTTGGCAACATGGCTGTGAAGCCGGAGTACCTTCCGAAAACTTCCATGACCAGGATCCTTTCATGAGATCCCGCAGAAGTACGCAGGGTATTGGTCATCTGGATGGTCCGGGTCACACACGTGCTGAACCCGATACAGTAATCAGTACCGGGAACATCATTGTCCATGGTTTTCGGAATGGCGATCACCTTGAAGCCCTCCTTGAACAGTCTGACACCAAAACTGAGTGTGTCATCGCCACCGATGGGAATGAGGTAATCGATCCCCAGGAATTCAAGGTTTTTGATCACTTCAGGTGTCAGGTCATTTACCTCCTTGTTGTATTTCCCTGTAAGATGAGGAGGTACATCTTTTTTATTTACCCGCCCCGGGTTCATCCTGCTGGTATGCAGAAAAGTTCCCCCGGTTCTGCCCGCTTTATTGACGATCTGCTCCGACAGAACGATATAACAATCACTGTTGTCTGAGTCTTTATCCCTTTGAATTTCCATGGTACCAGCCCAGCCGCGTCGCAATCCTATCACCTGGTAGCCTTCTCTCAACGCCCTGATCGTTACTGCCCTGATCGCAGGGTTTAGTCCGGGTACATCACCCCCGCCGGTAAGTATGCCGATGGTTCCTTTTTTCTTGATATTTGCCATGGGTCCGTGTTTTTGTGTCTTAAAAATAGAACATTCTTGGGTTGATGTCAAGCAGCAACAGGATTTCTTTCCTCCCTGATGCCGGCGATTCTGATAATTAAAAGCAAAAAAAAGAGCGGTCAGCCGACCGCTCTCAATTTATCTTCCGGGTGACCTGTTATCCGTTCTGATTCCACTCCAGGATCTCGAAGAAATCATACTCCTCCGGATTCTTTACATACTTCTTCGCAGCCCTGTAATCCTCTTTGGTCAGGTAGTGCAGATTGTTCCTGAAGATCATCTGGACATTCTGAGAAGTGACATCTACCAGGCGAGGCTTCACCTTCCCCTTGTCGTCTTCCACATCTTTGAGGAACAGTGGCTTCACCTCTGCATTCCTGTTGATCATGATCATACAGCCGGTATGTCCTGCCTCAAAAAGATTGTATACACCCAATCCCAGTCGGGTTGCATACGCAAGGTCATAAGCCACCGGACGGCAACAGCGGAGTTCATAGCCCATTTCATTGGGACGACTTTTTACCTTGATGCGGAGATTTTTAAGTTCCTGTTGCGTAAGCATGTTGAAAATGTGTGATTTACTCACATTTCCAAGTTCAGGATGACCGTGATCGTCGTAGGTAAAATTGATACCTGTATCGATGATCTCCTTGTCGCTCATGAAGTGAAATACACCCTCGCTGATAATGGCCACACCGTAATCGATGCCCAGGATTCTCCTTTTGACCATTGAGCTGATCACGAGCTTGGTGATCTTGTCAAAAGTGATCTTGGTTTTATCGAACATTTCAGGAATGATGATCATCGGGTAATGAGTGGCGGTACCGATCCCCATGGCCAGGTGTCCGGCTTCACGCCCCATGGCCGAAACAACAAACCAGTTTCCACTGGTCCTTGCATCTTCATAGATGGTGGTTGCAAGACGCACACCCTCCTCTTTTGCCGAATGATACCCGAATGTGGGTGTTCCTTCAGGAAGCGGAAGGTCATTGTCGATGGTTTTGGGTACATGGATGTTTTTCACATCCAGTTTCTTACTTGCCAGGTACTTGGTCAGCCTGTTTGCTGTGGATGCAGTATCATCACCACCGATGGTTACAAGCAATTTCACCTTGTATTTCTTGAAGAAATCAACAGAGAACTCATCATCTCTTGGCTTGTAGCGACTCATTTTAAGTGCAGAACCTCCCCTGCTATAGATCTGGTCTGCATAATCAAAATCGAGATATTCAAATGCAGGTTCTTCGGCAAACAGACTTTTATATCCGCCGTTCAGACCAATCACGTTGTAGCCGTTATTGATAAAAATCTTTGTCACCGAACTGATCACAGTATTGATCCCCGGTGCGGGACCACCCGCGCAAAGTATTGCGACAGCTTCTTTCATTTCCAATGTATTAAGTATTAGTAAATCAATAAATTCAAGTACGATTTTTGAAAGCGCCAAATTAATCAATTTTGAAGAAAATCTGCTTTAGAACAGCTTTAAATTATTTTTTCGTATTTTTGCAAACGAGTTGCAAATAATGATGAATCCGGAAACATTGTTACATACCAATGGATTGAGCAGGACGCGTACCAGGGTTAGCATCCTGGACACACTGTACAGCGCCAGGATACCCATGTCGGGAAAGGAAATATGCAACCGTATGTCGGAACGCTGCGACATTTCCACGGTCTACAGAACCCTGAATTCATTGTTTGAAAAGAAGCTGGTTCAGCGTATCATCATCGACCACGAGGTAAAATATGCCCTTTCATCGGTTCATCCAGAGGAGGGGCAACACAGAAAAGATCACATCCATTTCAAGTGTTCGGTATGTGACCGGCTGTTTTGTCTCAAAGACAACCTGGTCGATGATTTTAAACTTCCTGATGGATTTACCAGGGAGGAGAACCAGTTCCTGGTCATTGGACGATGTGACAAATGCCGTTAATGAATGGAGAAGTATTAAACAGGTGTCATTCACAGATAAAATAAATCGTTTTTACCTGGTTAAATGGATACGGGCAGGACTGGCATTTTTGTTGATCATTCCAGTTAAGATCTACCAGTGGGTGATCTCACCCATGTTTCCCGGAACCTGTCGGTATGAACCGACCTGTTCCAGTTACGCGATCGAAGCCCTGAAGGTCCATGGACCGATCAAGGGGCTGATCATGGGCACACGCAGGATCCTCAGTTGTCATCCCTGGGGAGGTCACGGATATGATCCTGTCCCACCAAGGGGAACCCCTTTAATCAAATTTAAAAAATACAAATCGAAATGAGAAGAAGTTTTATCATCCTGGTATTGGGTTCCCTGCTTCTCGCAGGTTGCAACAATAAATCCACAGAAACAGGCAGCACCACGATTGCTGTCAGCATTCTACCGCAGGAGTATTTTGTAACCAGGATCGCAGGCGATCTGTTCAGCATAAATATCATGATCCCCCCTGGTGCCAGTCCGGCCACCTATGAACCCACCCCTGCACAGCTTTCATCTTTATCGTCCACCTCTCTTTATATGAAGATGGGCTACACCGGTTTCGAGATGGCATGGATGGAAAAACTGGTGTCGGTAAACCAGGAGATGAAGGTGGTCAATCTTTCCGGGGGGGTGGACCTGATCATGGAGGGTACGATGCAGGATCATGATCATGCTGCCGGAGGGCACCAACATGGAGGGATCGATCCCCATACATGGCTTTCCCCGGTCAACGCCAAAATAATATCAAGAAACATTCATGAAGCACTTGTCGCGGAATTCCCGGAACACAGGGAAACCTTTGATACCAACCTTGCATCGTTTCTCAGTGAACTGGACAGCCTTGATATGCTGATCCGGGAGGAACTTGAAGGTCTCTCTTCCCGTGACTTCTTCACCTACCATCCCTCGCTGTCCTATTTTGCACGCGACTATGACCTGGTGCAGCATCCGCTGGAGCTTGGTGGTAAAACCCCATCTGCTTCGCATATGAAGAAGTTGGTCGACATGGGAAGATCGCACGATATCGGGGTCGTATTCCTGCAGATGCAGTTCGACCAGAAGAATGCGGAAGTCCTGGCAAGGGAGATCGATGCGGAGATCGTTCAGATCAACCCGCTGGACCCGGAGTGGTATGCGCAAATGCTATTCATCGCTGCAAAACTGAAAGAGAACCTGCAATGAAAGAACCGCTGCTCACATTGAAGGGTGTTTCTGCTTCCTATTCAGGAAAAAACGTACTCAGGGAGGTAGACCTGGACATCGCCCCGGACGACTTTACAGGTGTGATCGGTCCCAACGGCGGTGGGAAGACCACTTTGTTGAAACTGATCCTGGGGCTTCTGAAGCCGGCCTCCGGGACGATCAAAAGGAATATCCCAATGAATGAGATCGGGTACCTGCCCCAGGTCAACCAGTTCGATGACCAGTTTCCCATTACGGTTTCAAATGTGGTGATGTCGGGCCTTGCAGAAGGACTTGGTCAGGGTGTGAAGAGAAAAAGGGGATTCCAGCAGCGGGTAAGCGAGGTGCTTGAATCCGTTGGGGTCTCGGGCTTGCACAACCGGCCGATCGGGGAATTATCCGGCGGTGAACTCCAGCGTACCATGCTGGGCAGGGCGATTATTTCATCACCCCGCCTGCTGATCCTTGATGAACCAAATACATACGTAGACAACCGCTTTGAGCAGGAGCTTTATAAACTGCTTGTCGAACTGAACAAAAAAATGGCCATTCTATTGGTATCGCATGACGTGGGGATGATCTCACCGTACATCAAATCGATCGCCTGTGTGAATGGCAACCTGCATTTTCACAATTCCAACCAGATAACGAATGAACAGCTCAGGGTGTACAACTGTCCGATCGAGCTGGTCGCCCATGGACCCGTTCCACATCGTGTCATGGAAGATCACAAACACTAAGCCATGGAAATGATCGGATTGTTTCAATATGATTTCTTCAGTAACGCATTTTTCGCTGCACTGCTGATGGCGGTATCGTGCGGATTGATCGGTACCTATATCGTTGCAAGGAGAATGGTATTCATCAGCGGCGGGATCACCCATGCCTCTTTTGGAGGAGTGGGTATCGCCTACTTTTTTGGCTGGCCCCCGATGGCAGGCGCGGCGGTATTTGCATTGATCGCAGCGCTGACCACGGAAAATCTCACAAGACGAAAGCTGATCAGGAACGACTCACTGATCGCAGTAATGTGGTCGCTGGGTATGGCCATCGGTATCATCTTCATTTACCTGACACCGGGGTACTCACCCAACCTGATGAGTTTCCTTTTCGGAAGCATCATCACTGTGACCACGGTCGACCTTGCACTGATGCTGACGTTAACGCTGATCGTGGTCCTTGTATTTGTTCTCCTCTACCGGGTGATCCTCTATGTGTCGTTTGACGAGCAGTTTGCCCGGACCAGGGGGATCCCCGTGATGTTCATCAATTACCTGCTGATCGTCCTGGTGGCCCTCACCATTGTGCTGAGTATTCGTGTGGCGGGGATCATCCTCGTGCTGAGTTTGCTGACGATTCCACAGAATACCGCCAACCTTTTCACCAGCAGTTTTGGCAGGATCATGGCCTGGTCGGTCCTCATCGGTTTTTCGGGAGCTGTAATCGGTCTGTATACATCCTATTACCTGGATATCCCATCGGGAGCCACGATCATCTTCAGTCTGGTATTGATCTACCTGTTTGCAAGGCTGTTCAGGACGCTCTATAGAAAAAATAACCGCAGGTCCGTCTCACAGGTGTAAAGCTGATACCGTACAGCATCTGATCACGCCCTGCTTTCAGTGTAGCAGTCATGACTGCAGGACGTTGTCGGAGATCGTGCATGGAGGAAGCTCTCAGCCCCGTTAACCGTGCTTCGGGTTTGAGCAGTGTAATTATTTTAGTTAATTTCACGGCTGAATAAAAACAGGATCACATGGAACACAAGAAGATCATTGAACAGGCCTGGGAAGACAGGGAAAACCTGAAAAAGAAGGAAGTCCGGGACACCATTACCGAAGTCATTGCCATGCTGGACGATGGCAGCCTGCGGGTAGCCGAGAAAAAAGATGACCAGTGGCAGGTCAATGACTGGGTGAAGAAGGCTGTGATCCTCTATTTCCCGATCAGGAAAATGGAAACCATTGAGGTGCCTCCCTTTGAATTTCACGATAAGATACCACTGAAAAGCGGGTACAGGGAAAAAGGGATCAGGGTGGTTCCCCATGCCATTGCACGCCACGGCGCTTACATCTCTAAAGGTGTGATCATGATGCCCTCCTACGTAAACATCGGGGCATATGTTGAGGAGGGAACAATGGTGGATACCTGGGCAACCGTGGGATCGTGTGCCCAGATCGGGAAAAACGTTCACCTGAGCGGTGGTGTGGGCATCGGTGGAGTCCTTGAACCGGTCCAGGCGGCCCCGGTGATCATTGAAGACAACTGTTTCATTGGTTCACGAAGCATCGTTGTTGAAGGGGTAAGGGTGGAGCGAGAAGCGGTACTTGGTGCCAACGTGGTGATCACCCAATCGACCAGGATCATTGATGTATCCGGACCGGAACCTATCGAACACAGGGGCGTTGTACCGGCAAGATCGGTCGTCATACCCGGAACATTCACAAAGTCCTTTCCCGCGGGTGATTACCAGGTGGCATGCGCCCTGATCGTTGGAAAACGCAAACCCTCTACGGATCTGAAAACCTCCCTTAATGATGCCCTGCGTGAATATAATGTAGCCGTGTGATGCACATTGCGTTCGATGCCAAAAGAGCCTTTCTGAACAATACCGGGCTGGGAAATTACAGCCGGACCATGATCAATGCATTGAGTCGGACGTACCCAGTAAACAGCTACTCGTTGTATACTCCTTCGAAGGGTGAAAACAGGTATTACAGTGCTCCCGCGGGAACGGATGTGCGTCTGCCAGGCACTTTTCTCCACAAGCGATTCAATGGGTGGTGGAGAACAACCGGGATAACGGCACAGCTTAAAAAAGATGGCGTGGAACTTTACCACGGACTTTCGAACGAGATTCCATCCGGCCTCAGGAAACGCAAGATCAGCAGCGTGGTAACGATCCATGACCTGATCTTTATGCGGTTGCCTGAATTTTACCCGGCAGCCGACCGAGCCATCTACAGGAAAAAGACCCGTCATGCCGTTGATAATGCCGACAGGATCATTGCAGTGAGCAGGCAGACCGGGGATGACCTGATCGAATTGCTTGGTGCTGATCCTGACAGGGTGCGGGTAGTGGGTCAGGGTTGTAATCCATGGTTCTATGAGCAAGCAGGTGCGGAAACGCTCGAACACACCAGGAAGAAATACGATCTTCCCGGTCAGTACCTGCTCTATGTTGGCACCATCGAGGAACGAAAAAACCTACTGACCATCATCAGGGCCCTCCATGAACACGGCATTGACATCCCGCTCGTTGCCGTGGGCAGGAAAACCGGGTATTTCAGTAAGATCCGTGAATATATGGATAAAAATGATTTGAAGAATATCCATCTCCTGCACGAGATCGAAAATCATGACCTCCCGGCCATATATCAGCAGGCAAGCATATTTATCTACCCCAGCAGCTATGAAGGATTTGGCATCCCTGTATTGGAGGCGCTGAATTCAGGGATCCCCGTGATCACCTCAAAAGGGGGGTGCCTGGAAGAGACAGCTGGTGATGGCGGACTCCTTGTGGAACCCGGGAATCCGGATCAGCTGGCAGAGGCCATCCGGCAGATCCTGGATGACAGCTCCTTTGCAGACTTGCTCGTGAAACAGGGAAAACAGCATGCCCTCAAGTTCAGGCTTGAAAATATCATTCCGGAATTGTATAATGTATATAATGAGTGCCTTTCATGACAGAAGATTTACATCAAGCCCTGCAGGTATTAAAAGATGGAGGGGTCATTGTCTACCCGACTGATACCATCTGGGGCATAGGATGTGATGCCACAAATCCTGCAGCAGTTGCAAGTGTATATGACATCAAGCAGCGTGAAGATTCAAAAAGCATGCTGGTGTTGGTGCATTCCGAGTCCATGTTGTCATCCTATATCGACCAGGTTCCGGAGATCGCATGGGAGCTTCTCGATGCTGCTGCCAATCCGATGACGGTCATTTACCCGGGTGCGAAGAACCTTGCGAAAAATCTTGTTGCGGGAGACGGGTCAATGGGCATACGGGTGACCGGCGATGATTTTTGCAGTGAGCTGATCCGGCGTTTCAGGAAACCCATTGTCTCCACATCCGCCAACCTGTCGGGCCACCCCTCCCCTGCACTCTTTGATGAGATCGACGCTGAGATCCTGGAGAAGGCCGATTACGTGGTGAAATGGCGGCAGGATGATCTGCACAGGGCCAGTCCCTCTTCCGTGATCAGGCTGGGAACAGGCGGTCAGATTGAGATTCTCAGAAAATAGGTGGCCGGAGTGAGCTTTTCAGCATACGGAGGATGAATCTTTCTTCCACCTCTTTCAAGCGGGATATTTCCGACGTTTTAAGATGAACCTTGCCGGCCTGACTCAATCGAAGTAACCTTCGGGAAAATCAACTTCGATCTTCCTTTCACCAGTATGCACCGCAAGGATATAATCTGCATTCAAAGGAAGGAGAATTTCCTCACCTGCATGGTCCAGGACAAGCAGCGGATTTTCAGGTTGATCCAGGAAGTCAGCAACGCTGAGTACCCTTCCTGAACCTTTATCGGTGACCGTAAAACCAATCAATCCGGATCCATGTGCATTCTCCGACGCAGCACTGGCCGGTTTCAATTCAGCATACACCTTAAGACCGGTAAAATTTCTTGCTTCGATCTCGGAATCGATAAATTCGAGCTTGATGATCCCGCTCTCCGAAGTGGGATCCGGGTCAAATGATTCAATAAAAAAAGGGACCCGTTGTTCCGATATACCGATGAACAACGGCGTCCCTTTCCTGAGTTTTTGAAGATCTCCGGCTGCTCCCCTGATCACCATTCCACCCTTGAAACCGTGAGGTTTGATAAGGGTTGCAATATGATCATCCCGGGACATGCCGTGGATATAAATTATTTATCCTTTTTTTCTTCTTTTTTATCTGCCGGGGCTTCAGGCTTCTCTTCCTTGGTCTCCTCCTTCACATCCTCTTTTTTATCGACCGGAGCTTCAGCGGAGGTGGATTTCTCCTCAGCAGCAGGCTTCTCTTCCTTGGCTTCCTCCTTTTTCTCCTCTTTTGCTTCAGCCGCAGGCTTGTCCTCCTTGGCTTCAGCGGAGGCGGACTTCTCTTCCTTCTTCTCTTCAGCTTCAGGCTTTTCTTCCTTGGCTTCCTCCTTCACTTCCTTTGCTTCAGCTGCAGGCTTGTCCTCCTTAGCGTCAGCAGCGGAGGGCTTCTCTTCCTCTTTTTTATCTTCTGAAGCTTCATCTGAAGGCTTGTCCTCCTTCACTTCAGCAGCAGCGGGCTTCTCCTCAGCAGCGGGTTTCTCTTCAGCAGCGGGTGATTCCTCTTTAGCTTCAGCAGCAGCTTCTTCAGCAGGCGCTTCTGCAGTTTCACCTTCAGCCTCACTGGAAGCTTCAGCCTCTTCTTTCAACAATTCTGAACGCTGTTTTTCAATCTCCAATGCTCTCTGTTCGTTGACCTTGGCTTCTGCCTCCAGCCGTTCTTTCCTTTCGGAATCTTCGTCTGACTGCAGTTTATCAACCTTGGCCTGGATCTTCTGTTCCTTCGCTGTCATCCAGGACTGGAATCTCTTTTCGGCTTCAGCCTCGTCGAAGGCACCTTTTTTCACACCGTCAAGCAGGTGTTTCTTGTACAACACTCCTTTGTAGGAGAGGATAGCCCTACAGGTATCTGTAGGTTGAGCGCCTTTTTGTAACCATTCCAATGACTTGTCAAAGTCAAGTATAATGGTAGCAGGATTTGTGTTGGGATTATACTGTCCCAGAGTTTCGATGTACTTACCATCCCGTGGCGCCCTGCCATCAGCAACTACAATCGTGTAGATCTTTGAAAACTTGCGACCTCGTCGCGCTAATCTGATTTTTGCTGGCATTCTCTTTTAATTTAATTTTATCTACCTTAAAAAAACGTGGCTGCAAAGGTAGCTTTTCCCTTCTTATTTACAAAGGAATACAAAAGAAAAAAGAAGCACGCATCCGCCGGTAAGGATTTTGCAAAAAATTCAGTTAGAGCAGTGCCTGTGGCAGTCTCCAAACAGCAACCTGGTAATTCGTAACAAAAATATGGTAAGTAGAATCAAAACCTGCCTGGTCTGCGAATTGTGTTGGGGTGAAGCATTATCAAAATGATACACTCATCGAAACTGGAAAATAAAAAAAATGTGATTGCAACTAAGTATGGCATGGTTACCTGACTACCAGTTTCTTTGTAAAGGCTTTGTCTGCCTGTACCACCTTTACAAAATAGATTCCATTCCTGAGCTCACTGATGTCGAGACTGGCCCTGAAATTTTGGCCGGACAGAGAGAACGGATCTTCAAATTCCATCACTACCTTGCCGGTGAGGTCCAGGATCCTGATCTCGGGGGTAATGGGACTATCGGCCTGTAATCTTACATTCAACTGTTCGGTGGCAGGGTTTGGATAGACTGTCAGTCCGGGATCCTCTTTAAAAGGATTTCCCGATGCATTTAAAGTGAATGCAGTAAAAATAGCCACCAGTACAAATGTAATCCTGTATTTCATAGCAATGGGTTTGTTATTAATTGCCTCAAAAACCAGGCCACATATAAAATAAAAGGCCTGCAATGCGGAAAAAATTCATATAAAAACTTTTCAACACCGGGGCAGATGTAAACACAAATGAACTAACTTTAAATCCTGGCGCCCCTAAAATTACGTAGCTGATTATTAACCAATTAGAACTGTCTTCACCTTATGTTCCTGATCTTTGATACCGAAACAACCGGATTGCCACTTAGCGACAATGCGCCGATCGAACAGCTGGATAACTGGCCCAGGGTGGTACAGATTGCATGGCAGCTACACGATAAGACGGGGAAGGTCCTGCAGGTGGAGAATCTGATCATCCGGCCAGATGGTTTTGAAATTCCCTATTCAGCAGAGAAGGTACACGGAATCTCCACGCAGGTGGCCATGGAAACCGGTATCCCTGCAAAAGAGGCGCTCATCAAATTTGCGGAGGCCATTGAACAGGCTTCATTTATCATCGGTCACAATGTACAGTTTGACCTGAAGATTACGGCAGCAGAATTCCTGAGATTCAAAATTGAAAACAAACTGCTTGCGACTCCGTCGGTGTGCACCATGGAACTTACACGGGAATTCTGCAAGCTGCCAGGCAGGGGTAACCGATACAAGGCTCCTCGCCTGGAAGAGTTGTATGATATCCTGTTCGGGGAATCCTTTGACGAAGCGCATAATGCATCCGCAGATGTGAATGCAACCGCACGTGCATTTTTTGAACTGTACAGGAGAAGGGTAATCTCCCCCGATATCCTGAAGATACATCCGGATGACCACAAGGCATTCCTGGAGGTCCATCCTGACAAGATGCAGCCATTCGACATCCGCATCGAAACACAGGTGGCTGAGGAGCATCCGAAAGATCGGGCGGAGGATGTTGTGATCGAATCGGAAATAGCGGCTGATGATGCCAATTTTTGTCACCTGCATGTACACACCCAGTATTCGATACTGGATGGTGCCGCAAATATCCCGGCGCTGATCAGCAAAGCTGTGGATGACGGAATGCGGGCGATCGCCATCACCGACCATGGCAACATGTTTGGTGTGAAGGAGTTCCACAACGAAGCGGTAAAGCGGGGAATCAAGCCCATCATTGGCGTCGAGGCCTATGTAGCCAACCGTTCGAGGCACAGCAAGGAGGACAAGAACCTGGACGGGAATGATCACCTGGTCCTTCTGGCCAAATCCAAAAAAGGGTATAAAAACCTTGTGAAAATTGTCTCGCTGGGCTGGACCGAAGGTTTTTATTACAAGCCCAGGATCGATTTTGAGTTGCTGCAGAAATACCACGAGGACATCATTGTCACCTCTGCCTGCCTGGGAGGTGTCATCCCACAGGCGATCATGAAGCGATCGGTTGATGAGGCTGAAAAGATTATCCTTCAGTATCGCGAGGTGTTTGGCGAGGATTTCTACCTGGAGCTGATGCGTCATCAGACCAATGATCCGGAGATGGACAGGAAGGTATTCGACGACCAGGTTTATGTGAACAAGACCCTGCTGCAGCTCGGTAAAAAGCTCGGGATCAAGTGCATTGCAACAAATGATGTACACTTCATCAATGAAGAGGATGCCGGGGCCCACGACCACCTGATCTGCCTGAGTACCGGGAAGGACCTCGAGGATCCGAACCGGATGAGGTATACCCACCAGGAATGGCTGAAGACACAGGAAGAGATGCGGAATCTGTTCAGTGATATTCCGGACATCCTTCAGAACACCATGGAGATCGCTGAAAAGGTAGAGGAATACCAATTGAGTTCTAAGCCGATCATGCCGATCTTCCGCATACCGGAAGATTTTGAAAACGAAGATGATTACCTCAGGCACATCACCTATGAGGGGGCTGAAGAGCGGTACGGCGAAATCTCCGATGAGCTGCGAGAACGGCTTGATTTCGAGTTGAACACAGTAAGGAGAATGGGCTTCCCGGGATATTTCCTGATCGTACAGGATTTCATTGCTGCGGCCAGGGAGATGAACGTATCTGTGGGGCCCGGCAGGGGATCTGCAGCCGGTTCTGCAGTCGCTTATTGCCTGAAGATTACAGACATTGACCCGATCAAGTATGACCTCCTGTTTGAACGATTCCTGAATCCCGACAGGATCTCAATGCCTGATATCGATATCGACTTCGACGAGGATGGTCGCGACCTGGTATTGAAATGGGTGGTGGAGAAATATGGTCATGATGTTGTGGCCCACATCATCACCTTTGGAACAATGGCAGCAAAAATGGCCATCAGGGATGTGGCACGAATCCAAAAGCTTCCACTGCCGGAGGCCGACAGGTTGGCGAAGCTGGTCCCCGAAAGACCCGGCACCTCGTTGAAAAAGGCATTTGAGGAGGTAGAAGAGCTCAGGAAAGAGAAACTGTCTGAAAACCAGCTGGTCGTCAACACGCTGAAATTCGCTGAAACCCTGGAAGGATCGGTTCGCCAAACCGGACTGCATGCATGCGGAATCATCATCGGGAGAAACGACCTTACCCAGGAGATCCCGATCTGCACCTCCAAGGAATCGAATCTCCTCGTGACCCAGTACGATGGAAAGCATGTGGAGGATGTGGGCATGCTGAAAATGGACTTCCTTGGGCTGAAGACGCTTTCCATTATCAAAGATACGCTGGAGAACATCAGGGAATCAACCGGGAAAACGATCGATGTTGAAAATATACCCCTTGATGATCAGTTGACATTTGAACTGTATGCCAGGGGAGATACGACCGGACTGTTCCAGTTTGAATCGGCCGGAATGAAGAAGCATCTCAGGGACCTGAAACCTAACCGGTTCGAGGACCTGATCGCCATGAACGCGCTCTACAGACCCGGACCGATGGAATATATACCAAGTTTCATCCGGAGAAAACACGGCCAGGAAAAGATCCAATATGACCTGCCTGAGATGGAGGAATACCTGAAAGACACATACGGGATCACTGTCTACCAGGAGCAGGTGATGTTGCTGTCAAGAAAACTTGCCGGGTTCTCCGGCGGACAAGCGGATTCCCTTAGAAAGGCCATGGGAAAGAAGATCCGGAAGATGATGGACGAGCTGAAGGTGAAATTCACCGAGGGATGTAAGCAGAATGGCTACGAACAAAAGACCGTCGATAAAATCTGGAAAGACTGGGAGGCGTTTGCACAATATGCATTCAACAAATCCCATTCAACCTGCTATGCTTATGTCTCTTACCAGACTGCATACCTGAAAGCACATTACCCGGCCGAATTCATGGCAGCGGTTCTGAGCCGTAACATAACCGACATCAAGAAGATCGGGCTTTTCATGGATGAATGCAGGCGGATGGAGATCTCAGTGCTGGGTCCGTGTGTAAATGAAAGCAACCTGAAATTTACAGTGAACAAGGACGGGGACATACGTTTTGGACTCGGTGCCATCAAGGGTGTTGGAGAATCCGCGGTCGAAATGATGGTCGATGAGCGAAAGCAAAACGGACACTTCCTGGATATTTATGATTTTGTTGAAAGAAACAACCTCTCGTCGATCAACCGAAAAGCTTTTGAGAGCCTGGCCATTGCAGGAGCATTCGACTCTCTTGGAGAGATCGCACGGCGACAGTTCATCGAGGTCGAGGACAATGATGCTACGTTCATTGAACGTCTGATCAAATACGGCAACAAACACCAATACGAGAAAAATACCCCACAACAAAACCTGTTCGGGGAGATGAATCAGGGTACCATCTCGAAACCGGAACCCCCGGATATCGATGAATGGCATATGCTGGATAAGATCAACAGGGAAAAAGAACTGATCGGGATGTACCTCACCGCCCATCCGCTGGATAGGTTCAGAACTGAGATTGATTCATTCTGCTCAACCAACCTGCATGAAATGAATGACCTGAAGGCCCTCTCCGGGAGGGAATTCACCTTCTGCGGAATAGTAAAAACCATTCGTGACACCGTGGATCAGTGGAGAAACAAGCCCTACCTGATGGCAGTGATGGAAGATTTTACCGAATCCTATACCGTCAGGCTCAGGGGTGATGATTATATCAAATTCAAACATTTTTTCAATCCTGAGATCGCATTGCTGATCAGGGCCTCGGTCAATGAATGGCGCCCGAGAGATGAACCAGGAAAGGTGGTCTACTCCCTGAAGGTGAAGCATATCAGCCTGATGTCTGAAGTAAAAGAAAAGATGGTAAAGGCGGTAGATCTCCAGGTTCCCCTGTCCCTTGTCAATGAACACCTGATCAAAGAACTTGAAAAATACACCGTCCCCTCGGATGGAAAGACCCTGAAGATAAATGTGACCGACCCAGAAAGCAATGTGAAAGTGAGCCTTTTCAGCAGAAACAGTCAGGTTGAGCTCAATGAGGAGTTCATTGCATTTTTAAATGATACACCGGAGTTGGAATTCAAGTTGGTGTGATAAACTTTTTCAACTATTTTTGTGTTCTAATTGCATATTATTCATTCAATAAATAAAAGATCATGGCATTAGAAGTAACAGACAGCAATTTCGAAGAGCTTGTACTCAAATCAGATAAGCCGGTAATCGTAGATTTCTGGGCAGAATGGTGCGGTCCCTGCAGAATGGTAGGTCCCATCGTTGAAGAGATCGGAAAAGACTACGATGGCAAGGCGATCGTTACAAAGCTTGATGTGGATAACAATCCCGGTGTTACACAGAAGTATGGCATCAGGAATATCCCGACTATCCTCTATTTTAAAGATGGTGAGATTGCTGACAAGCAGGTGGGTGCTGTACCCAAAAGTGCACTCGTAAGTAAGCTGGATGCTTTGTTGTAAGATAATTGCCAAAATTTTTATTGAACCGCAGGTGACATTTTTTACCAGATGTACTCCTGCGGTTTTATTTTACCTGTTATGATCAGCAATGTATGTGTATTTGCAGCCTCCAGTCCGGGAATCAGTGACCGCTACCTGGAAGCCGGCAAAGAGATGGCCGGGATACTGGCAGAAAAGGATATCTCGATGACCTATGGTGCAGGCTCCGTAGGGATCATGGGAGTGATGGCCGACGAACTGCTCGACCGCAACGGAAATGTTACAGGGATCATCCCGGGATTCATGAAGGAGATGGGCTGGGCCCACCCGGGTCTCAAGGACCTGGTTGTAGTGGATACCATGCATGAACGGAAATCCCTGATGATGGAGAAAGCTGATGCGATCATTTCCATGCCCGGAGGTGTGGGGACCCTTGAAGAGTTGCTTGAGGCGATCACACTGAAACAATTGGGAAAATTTCTCAAACCCATTGTCATCCTCAACACAGGAGGCTTTTATGATCCGCTTTTAAAGCATTTCGAGGAGATGATCAATGAACACTTTATGCGACCGCTGCATGGGAAGATCTGGCAGGTGGCATCACATCCCTCAGAAGTGATTGAACGCATTGAAAATGAACCGGACTGGGATCCACAGGCCATCAAATATGCGGCCGTGGAGGCGAACATCGGCAGGGTCAGAACTTCCGGCCAATAACCAATATATCGTCAATCTGCTCCACATCCCCACGCCATTGCTCAATTGATTTATCCAGGATGTCCCGCTGCTTTTTCACAGGCTGATCAGCAATCTTTTCTAAAAGCTGTTTCATGTTCCTGGATTTGAATTTCTTGAGCTTTTCACCACCAAACTGATCGGCATAGCCATCAGAGAAAAGGTAGACCATGTCATTCTTTTTCACCTCAACAACCTGCGTTTGAAAGGTCTTTTCCTCTCCTCCGGCCAGGCCAATCGGCTGACGATCGGCCTTCACTTCATTTAGCTTGCCTTCCCGGACCAGGTACATCGAATTGTAAGCACCTGAATAGCTGATCTTCATCTTCTTCCTGTCAAAGGCGATCAGTGAGAGATCCATGCCATCATATACATCCCCGTCATCGCTTGTGTGGTGCAGCGTTTCAACAACTTCCCTGTTCAACTGCGAAAGGATCTTCCCTGGCTCCAGGATGCCATACTGGTTGACGATCTTGTTCAGTGAATTGTGCCCGATGATCGACATAAACGCACCGGGGACACCATGTCCTGTACAATCAACTACAGCAATATACTCCCTTCCTTCCACTTCGGTGAACCAGTAAAAATCACCACTGACAATGTCCTTCGGTTTGAACATGATAAACGTATCCGGGAAAGGTGACCTGGGGGGAAGGATGGCAAACTGGATCCGCTTTGCATACCTGATGCTGTCAGTGATATCCTTGTTCTTCTGCGCAAGCTCCTCCTTCTGGGCCACCACTTCGGCGGTCCTTGCCCTGACCTTATCTTCCAGGACCCGGTTCTCCCTTACGAGGGCCTTTTCCCTCACCTTGATGTATGTAAATATCAGTCCGAATAGTGCTGCAATACAGGAGAGGATAAACCACCAGGTCATATAAAAGGGCGGTTTGATCTGGAAACTAAGTGACACCGGCTGATCATTCCAAACACCGTCACTGTTCCTGGCTTTAACGAAGAACGTGTACTTCTTTGGTGGCAGTGAGGGATAGTTCACCTGGGTCTGTGTACCCGGAGGTCTCCAATCGATATCTATCCCTTCCAGCATGATCTGGTACTGTACTGCATCTGGATTCAGGGTGATGCAGCGATAGTCAAAGATCAGGGAATTCTGACGATAGGAAAGCTTCATGTTCTCTTCAATAGGATAGGGCTTGTAGTTGACCATCAGTCCCGTAATGTGGGTAAGGGGTTCAATCACATCACGTGGCTTCAATGAAGGATCATACCGCGTCACCCCGAGACCTGTACCAAACCACACCTTCCCCTGCTCGTCCAGGCAAGTTGCATTTTGTTTGGTCTCGATTCCTACAAATCCACTTTTTCGTGTGAAAGCAAACAGTTTGTCATTCTGCTGGTCATATTTATTAAGACCCCGGTTTGTGCCTATGTAAATATAGTTGTTCTGGTCACAATTCAGCAGGTTGATCAGGTTGGCCAGCAAACCACTGTTACTCACCGTGAGATGTTTGACCACCTTATTTTCAGTTTCACTGTAAGCGATCAGTCCCCTGCCCTCGGTTCCCATCCAGATGATGCCGTCCCTGTCTTCAGTGAAACAGGTGGGTGTCACCGTGATCCCAAGATCAGGTGTTGTAAATGTAGATCCTTCGATCACATTCACCCCTTTTCCCTCAATCCCAACCCAGATCCGCCCTTTACTGTCTGGATATACCGCAGATATCTCGCTGCCTTCGAGCCCGCTCACCTGGGTCAGCCGACTGATCTTCCGGTTATCGATCTCATAGTAGACAAGTCCATCCAGGGTACCGATCCACAGGTTGTTGTCGCCATCCACCTCCATGGCTGTGATCTGACCAAGCGGGATATTGCTGTTGATCATGGGCTCAAATCTGAAATTCCCGTTTTTTGACCATGTAAACACACCCTCACCCTCCGCAGCAATCCATATACTCCCATTCTGGTCTTCACAGATAAACCTCACCCTAACGCCGGGAAGCTTACCAAAGGCTTCGATGCTGCTCCCCTTTTCACCAGGCTGCAATATCGATATGCCATTATTTGTACCCAGCCAAAATGACCTGTCACTGCTCTGCTCTATGGCAAAGACCTGTGGATTGACCAGTCCGTCATCTTCAAACCAGGAGACAAAATAGTCTCCTTTGTAAGCGCACATCCCATGTTCATTTGTTCCAAAGAGGACATTGCCCTCTTCGTCCTCCATGATATTCCATATTTTACTCCCGGGCATCCCGTTTCTGCTGTCAAAGACCGTGAAATTTTCATCAGGATCCAGTCTGCCAACACCCCCTCCCCATGTTCCGATCCAGATATTCCCGTAACGGTCCTCGTACAATGCACTCACCCAGTTGGAGGTCATCCCCATCTTGATCAGGTCGTACATTTTTGTATCATTCAATTCAGGAAGGTACCTGAACAACCCCCCGTGGTATGTTCCAAACCAGAAATTTTTCCGGCTATCTTCCATGATCGAGGTGGTGGCAAAAAATTTAGGGATCCCGTTCAGGTCCAGGTTTTCGAACACCAGGCTGTCGCGATTAAATTTCTTTACAACGGGATCGGTTACAAAAAAGAGGGAGCCGTCTGGGGTAACCAGGCTCCCGAAGATCCGGTCAGACAGGCGCCGGCCGACAAACATCTCATACCTGATTGAATCGATTGCAGCCTCCGGGTTTGTTAACATGGCAGCTCCCGATTCCTGGGAGGTGATCCAGAGACTTTGACTGGCATCCTCGATGATGGTCGTGATGGTACTGTGAATATGGAGTTCGGTCTGTTCCAGTATCTCAAATCTGTTCCCATTGTAGCGGGTTACCCCACCCCCTTCATGACCCATCCAGATGTTTCCAAATGAATCCTCAAATACAGCCCTTACGCCACCTTCAGTCAATCCATCCTCAGCAGTGAAATTCTGGAAAGAGACCCCGTCGAACCTTGATACTCCGGCCTGCGTACCCAGCCAGAAATTATCTTCACGATCCTGTATGACACTGTATACAGTCGACTGTGCCAGTCCTTCTGACACGCTGTATTCATCAAAATAGTATTGCTGTGGGATCGCTGCTGCCGGCAGCGACAGCAGGAATAAAAAAATTATTCGCCTTTGAAGACGAATAATTTTCCGGTGCTGGATCGATCTCATAATTAATAATCTTTCGGAATGAAGAAGAAGGTACCATTTTCATCTTCCAGTCCGGCGATCTTCCCAAATTGAGGCTTCTGCTGGTTGTTGCCGGTCACTGCTGTAGTCACCTTCTGCACGATACTTTCAATGGGTATACAGGAATCGGGGTTGTTGGCAAGGGTATTGGCAAATGTCCGGGTAAACTGACTGTCATCGCTGGCCAGTTCATAACCTGCAGAAGAGAGTACTTGTGAGGACTTGAACCTTGTTGCTTCCCAGTCATCACAACTCCTGATATCATTTGCTGATCGCATCGCCTGGTAAAAACTCGGGCCTGATTCGCATGCATCGGTCACCACGAGTGTATGCGTCACCAGGTCGGGATAGGATTGCATGGAGGCTTTCAGCGCATTGATATTGAAATAGGTGAATTCATCATCTCTTTTGGCATCTACGGGAATCCAGTAGCCTGTCTCATTCACAAATTTGCCATGTCCGGCATACCAGACCATAATGGAACTGACCCTGTTGCTCCGGAGCAGGTCGCGCAACTCGATGGCAAAGAAACGCTCCAGCTCCTCTTTGGTCATGTCTTTCTTATGGATGAAATTATGTACCTGGTATTTTGCCAGGGCTGTTTTCATCAGGGTAATGTCCTTTGTCGGTCCTTCCAGGCTCGCAAAAAACTGGTAATTTGAATTCTCGATAAAGATGGCCCATGTTTTTCCCATGGGATTGTCACTGTAACTGGATGCTTCCCGATTCAGTGTAAAATCCACATCTGACCTGTTGCCATAAGCATCTTCAGCCACTACGGTGAATTTACCCCTGTTCTCCACCCTGACCCTGGCTGAAAACACCGGGTTGATATCGGAGGGCACATAACTGGCAGCGATGTCATCGATATAGATGGATTTGATCTTGCTCTCATCAGAGATCTTTCCCTCCACGTAAATCACCGGGTCGTCTGTATCCAGGTAGATCACATTGTTATCTGAGGCATACGGAGCGATGATCCTCACATCGGGAGCTTCTGTTTCGGTTCTGAGAATATTAAATACAGCCGTTTCTGAATTGTCATACACGTCACTCACTTCAACCGTGATCTGATCGGTATCCCTGAGGTTGATGCTGGCCAGGAATTCATATCCCTCTTCCACTGCTGAAGGAATAACAGTGAAATCATTGATTTTAAGCGTTTTAATATCACTTTCATCCTTCACCAGTCCGGTCAGCGAAATCACTTCCTGGTTCTTAGGAACATTCACCGTCCTGTCGGCACCGGAAACAGGATTTAGCAATGAAACCACTGGTTTATCATCTTCCCTGTTGATCTCGAACATACGATTCTCAGCCTCCGCGAGAAGCTTCTGGGCATTTCCGTCGTATTCGGATAACTCCAGCAGCTTGTCGTAATCATTCATTGCCTGGGGGAAATTCCTCATGGCTTCGTATGAACGGGCACGCTTAAAGTAGACTTCGGCAGGAGCTTTGCCCGTCTCCAGTGCATAGGTGTAATCCACAATCGCTTCCGTATGCCGGCTCATCATCTGGTAAAAATCCCCCCGGGTGATGAGCAATTCAGGATCTCCCGGGTAAAGATTCAGGGCCACTGAAATGTTATTGATGGCCTGTGGAAGATTCATCTGTTTCGCATTAATGGAACTTTGCAGCATGAGGGCATCCTTTGATCGGGAATTGATCCCCAGTGCCTCATTAACAGACGCCATGGCCATATCGTATTTTTCCCTCTTGAAGGCCAGTTTAGCAAGGGCAAGGTGGGTATCGGTCACCTTGCTGTTCTTCCGGATCGATTTCTGGTATGCCTCCTCAGCCTGCTCGAGGAGGTCCAGCTTTTCATATACCTTGCCAAGGTAAAAGAGGTTCATTTCGTTCTCCTTGAACCGCAAAGCCTTTTTGCAATCGTCAAGTGCATCATCGTATCGACCGAGTTCAATGTACACCTGTGTTCGTTCCTGGTATGCCTCCACATAGCTGGATTTTTCCTGGATGGCCTTGTTCAGTTTAGCAAGGGCCGCACCATTGTTCCCGGCCTTGAAATAGGCACGCCCGGCAAGGTAGTTCACCTCCTCGTCGTCCTGGTCAAAAACAAGTGCCCGTTCGTAATCTTCAGCTGCTGCATCAAAATCGTCCAGCCGCTCATAGGCTCTCGCACGGGCGATATATGCCTTATCATATTCAGGATCAAGTTCTAGTGCATTATTAAACTGGCTGATCGCATCCTTGTATTTGTGTACTTCGAGGAAATCCTCTCCCGCTTTGAAATACTTCCTTGCTGATTGCCCAAAGACCATTCCCCCGGTGATCAGCAGGACCAAAATGGGTATAATTCGTTTCATAGCTGCTCGTTTTGCTTTTTTTTACGCATTTTTCCGTACCAGGTTACCTGTATCCCTGTGATTTACACAAAGGTATATTTTTAGATGATCAATTGCCAAATTTCTTATCATCGTTCATTGTCTGTGTTATAGAAGATCTTCAGTTCACTTCCTTCAAATTCAATGATCTCCACCGGCAACCTGTCCATGTGTGGTGCCTTCACCCCGGCAGTGAAGTTGATGTTTCCTTTGAACACCCTGGCTTCATCCCACAAGCCGCTTGTAATAAATGTATGATGGATCTGTCTTCCTCCCTCTACCAGGACAGAGATCACCTTCTGATCATACAATTCGGTCAGCACATCCATCAAGTCATAATCATGGTCGATCAGGACGCTTTTCGTTTTTCCTGAGAACTTTTCCTGGGTGCAGGTAAATACGAGGGTGTCCTGACTATTATCCAGGATATTAGCTGTCTCCGGCACACGCCCGTTCCTGTCAAAGGCGATCCTGAGTGGGTTGCTTCCGGCCCAGCGCCTTACATTCAGTTTTGGATCGTCGGCAATGATGGTATTTGTTCCCACCAGCAGACCCGATTCCTCGGACCTCCACTTATGCACAAGCGTTCGGGCCACCTGGTCGGTGATCCAGTTCGTTCCAACAGCTGTATCTTCCTGGCGTTCGATGTCAATGAAACCATCAGCGGTCTCCGCCCATTTCAGAATAATATAAGGACGTTTACGGTCGTGAAAAGTGAGGAACCTCCGGTTCAGATATCTCCCCTCCTCTTCGAGCACTCCCACATGCACTTCCACCCCCGCATCTTTCAGGGCTGCAATTCCTTTTCCGCTTACACTGGGAAACGGATCGGCGTTGGAAACGACAACGCGAGGGATCTTATGATTCAGGATCAAAGTACTGCAGGGCGGTGTCTTTCCAAAATGTGAACAGGGTTCCAGGTTGATATAGATGGTTGATTCTTCCAGCAAGGACTTGTCCCTGACACTCCTGATCGCATTCACCTCGGCATGTGGTCCGCCGTATTCATGGTGATATCCCTCCCCGATGATGCGATCGTTGCGGACGATCACCGAGCCAACAAGTGGATTGGTCTGGGTGCTTCCCATTCCGTGTGATGCCAGTTCAAAACATCGCCGCATGTATTTTTCGTCTGCTGAATTCATCAAAACTTTATCCTTATCTTTACAATATGAACAATCTTCCTGCCAGAATCTCCGAGGTCAGGAGAGACCTTATCGCTTCCCTGGCAGATCTTTACCCGGGAAATGAGGCCGTGTCCGTTTCGAGGCTGATCCTTGAGCATCTCGGATACCCTCAAACTGACATGCTGAAAGATCCCGTGGCGCTTGTGGATTATGAAATACAGTCCGAAATTAACAAAATTGTAGGCGAATTAACCAATAACAGGCCGGTACAATATGTCCTTGGAGAAACAGAATTCCATGAATTGAAGTTTTATGTGGATGAAAATGTGCTTATTCCACGTCCGGAAACCGAGGAACTGGTATCCAATATACTCCTGGAAACAAAACATCCTTCACCCAGGGTCATTGATATTGGAAGCGGAAGCGGATGCATTGCCATCTCCCTTGCCGCATTATTGCCCGGCAGCAGGGTGACCGCATTTGAAAAGGACCCGGCCGCACTTGACATTGCAAAAAAAAATGCCGAAATTAATGAGGTGGTTCCTGAATTCATACAGGGAGATATCCTGGATGAAGGTTCATTTCAGCCGGAAGCACTGTTTGACGTTATTGTGAGTAATCCCCCGTATGTTACCCATGGAGAAAAATCATTCTTGGAAAAACGGGTGACGGATCATGAGCCCGACCTGGCTTTGTATGTCCCGGATGACGATCCGCTGCTCTATTACCGGGCGATCGGCAGGTTTGCGGAGAAATGGCTGAAGCAGACCGGGACAATATGGGTAGAGATCAATGAGCAATTTGGAAGGGAGACCTCGCAATTATTCAGTGATCATGGATTCATTAACACCCGGCTGATGAAGGATATCCACGGCAAAGAACGGTTTATAAAAGCAATGCGGAACAATGTCTGACTACGAAAAAATACTTGCAAGAGCGGCAAAGCTTTGCAGCACTGCGGAACGGTGCCGTGCAGATGTTCATGATAAGTTGTTGAAATGGGGATTATCGGAGACGGAAGCAGAGAAAGCGATCGGGTACCTGGAAGAAAACAATTTCCTGGATGAGGAACGTTTTGCACGCTACTTTGTAAAAGACAAATTCAGGATCAATAAGTGGGGCCGGATAAAGATCGGTTATGGCCTCCGCCAGAAAGCTATACCTCAACAGAAGATCGACGACGCGATTGCAAAAATCGATTCCGACGAGTACCGGGCCATGCTTGATCAGCTGCTATCAAAGAAACAACGAAATGTGGGCAGTGTAAAGGATCCTGCCAACAAGGCCAAGCTTCTTCGTTTTGCTGCACAACGGGGGTTTACCTCCGAAGAGTCCTACGCTGCATTGGACAGGCTTGAAAAAAGTGGTAAATCCTGAATGATTCACTGGCTGACGTACATCATTGCATTGCTCAGCAGCTTCTGAAAATTTTCATTTCCGTATGCATGCCGGTCATGACCTGACATCAGGTAGACGATCCTGGATTTTTCTATGGTATGCGTCCAGCCAACATATTTTGCACAGTCGGGATGATCGGTCTTCAGTAACAGGGTCACATCCGGATTGATCATGATGTTCCCGTATCCTTCATCCAGGATACTGAATTCCGGTATCGATCGTGTCACCGGGTGGTCGGGATCAATCACCCCGATCTCCAGTTGAAGATCATGCTTGTATGTTGAATGCAGTAAAGTATCCGCCCTGCTTCCGGGTGTGATATACCTGCCGCCAATGATGGAGCTGAATCCTTCCCACCCCGGGTATCCCGCCAGGGAATGGTGGAGAAACACCAGCCCGGTGCCTTCTACGGGCAGTGTATGGTATCCTCTCCTCACCTGTTCATCGGCCTCGTTCCACATATCGTAAAATACAATCACATCGTAGCCATCAACCCTGCCTTCAGCGATCAACCGGTTGGCCCGGGGTTGCATGACCGTATCAAAGGTGATCCCGGGGATTCCGCGAAACATGTCCACGAATTCAACTGTGTCAAAAGCGTGTCCGCCTGCGACGACCATGACATGCAACGGATTGTTCGAGCTTCCGCAACCTGCGATTGTCAGCAGACTGGCAAGGCTAAGTATGAATAAGGTTTTTTTCATAATTCGTGTTATTTTGGAGGATCGCCTCAAGAGGCCGGCTTGTGTCCCGGTTCGGCAAACAGCCAGAAGGGACCACCCGGCGTCCCTGTTCAGCATAACCTGCTACCTTCCACAAGATAGGTATTTTCCCGTTTTGAAGCTTTGATGGGAAAAGTTATCTTTACAAAAATTCAAATGAATGATCACCGCTGAAGAATTGAAAGACCTCATTGATCGCCTGGCTGCGTTAAGGAGGCATCTTTGACGTAGATGGAAAGATTCAGACCATCGAAGAAGAAGAGAAACTGACCCAGGCACCCGACTTCTGGGACGACCCAAAGGCCGCGGAGCAGCAAATGAAGAAAATTTCCCGGTTGAAATCATGGACCGATGCTTATGCCGAGGTGGAAACTGCCATCGAGGACCTCAAGGTATTGGAGGAATTCTACCGTGAAGATGAGGCAACAGAAGAGGATGTGACCGTCCAGTACAAAAAGGCAATGAAGCTCACCGAGGCGCTTGAATCAAAGAACATGCTCCGCAACGAGGAAGATGCCATGGGGGCGATCATGAAGATTAACCCCGGAGCGGGCGGGACAGAAAGTACAGACTGGGCGGAAATGCTGATGCGCATGTACATCCGGTACGGTGAAAAGAGCGATTTCAAGGTGAAGGAGCTGCATTACCTTCCCGGGGATGAGGCAGGGATCAAATCGGTCACCCTGGAGTTTTCGGGCGATTATGCTTATGGGTACCTGAAAGGCGAATCCGGTGTGCACAGGCTCGTCAGGCTCTCCCCTTATGATTCAGCCAACAGGCGGCACACCTCATTTGCATCCGTATTTGTCGCTCCCGTGATTGATGACTCCATTGAGATCACCATCAACCCCTCTGAAATTGAATGGGATACCTTCCGCTCGGGAGGCGCCGGTGGTCAGAATGTGAACAAGGTTGAGACCGGTGTACGTGTCAAACACCTGCCGACGGGGATCACGGTCGATAATACCGAGACCAGGTCGCAGCTGAAGAACAGGGAGAATGCATTGCGGATCCTGAAGTCGCACCTCTATGAAATGGAACTGCAGAAACGAAGGGAGAAGCAGGCCGAGGTTGAAGGAAACAAGAAGAAGATCGAATGGGGCTCCCAGATCCGTAATTATGTACTGCATCCCTATAAGCTGGTGAAGGACCTGCGAACGAATCATGAAACAGGAAACGTGCAGGCTGTGCTTGACGGTGAACTTGATGATTTCATCAAGGCCTACCTGATGGAATTCGGGGGAGAATAAAAGCTGACCAGTAGATCCCTGTTCAGGAGGATGGGGAGAGATGAAAGGCAGAAAAGATGAATGAACCCACCAGGAAGAAAAAGAACACGACTATCCCGATATTCGTTGTATCGGGTGGTAAGGGACTTGCCGGGCATACGATGGTACATTCCCTGATCATCCAGTACCCTGAAGACCATATCCCGGTGAAGGTGATCCCGAATGTGCAGACCGACAAAAAGATCAGGGAGGTGGTTGCAAAAGTGAAAGCAGCATCCGGACTGCTGGTGCATACGATGGTGAAGACCGAGCTGCGGAAGATCCGCCTGGGCGAGTGCGAGAAGCAGGGCGTGAGGAACATCGATTTC
>CAKZNC010000100.1 GCA_937129385.1 uncultured Bacteroidota bacterium | reverse complement strand
CTCGATCTGGTGGGTTTGCATTTTGCCATGTTATAGAACTGCCTGAACCTGCCCCCTTCCTTTGCCAGCCGATCAAGGTTTGGGGTGGCGATCTCAGCTCCGTAGCTGCCGAGGTCGGAATAACCGATGTCATCCCCGATAATGAAGATAATGTTTGGACGTTCGCCTGCGAGATTTTGCTGTTGCCTGCAGGATGAAAAGGTAAAAATGATCAATGGCAGCAATGCCGTGAGGCACATGGTACGTTTCATATCCAGGGGGTTTTCAGATGCGTATTATCTCAGGATCTATCGTACTGTTTGTATCGTTCAAACAGGCAGTGACCAACCTTTCGGAACCCTTTGTCGGGAGGGTCATCAATATTGATACAGATCAGTCCGCCCACCTTCGTGGATGCGGCTATATTCTGCATGATGCGTTCGCGGTCCCTGTTCCGGCTGACGATATTAAGGGCAATGACGATATCGGCCAATCCATCAACGGGTCCCTGCTGTAAATCTTTCAAAGCTGCATACATGGCTATTCCATTCAATGACTCTCTGGGCAGGTTTCGTACTGCCCTGATCACTTTGATCTCCCTGTCAAATACCATGATCTCCCTTGGGGACAGCGGTTCAAATATCCGCGCAATCTCCTTCGGCTCATTGGTGGTCAGCCCAAACAGTCCGGTCTTCCGCAGAAAGCTTTCAAACAGACGTAAGAGCCGTTGGCCTCTTCCCAGGCTTGCAGTATTCCCCCGGGGCAGATTGCCGGCCAGGAATTTCACAGAGCCGCCCGGTCCGTAATTGTAGATCACCGGTCGTTCCATTCCCATCTTTTGGGCAAATTCAAGGGTCAGTTCCAGGTTGTCGATGTTCCGGTCTTTCCAGGTTGTCGTTTTCAGGGTCATTGCAATAGGGTGTATGGCAACCTCGCCATTTAGAAATTCATTGATACGGCATGATCTGTTCAGGCTGTAAAGATAGGAATCAAATCCTATCTGCATCTCACCAATTTTTATTTTCTTTGTATTCGTTTCCAAACCAAATAAAGATCATTAATGGCAAAGGTATTGACAAGCAAGGAAGAAAATTATTCCCAATGGTATAACGACCTGGTAATCAAAGCTGACCTGGCAGAGAACTCTGCTGTACGGGGTTGCATGGTCATCAAACCATACGGGTACGCAATCTGGGAGAAGATGCGGGACCAGCTTGACCGTATGTTCAAGGCAACAGGACATGAGAATGCATACTTCCCGCTTTTCATTCCCAAGTCGTTTTTCAGCAAGGAAGCTGACCACGTGGAGGGATTCGCCAAGGAGTGTGCCGTGGTTACCCACTACAGGCTTACCAATGATGAAGAAAAGGGGGGTGTGAAAGTTGATCCGACTGCAAAACTGGAAGAGGAGCTGATCATCCGTCCAACCTCGGAGACCATCATCTGGAACACCTATAAGAACTGGATTCAATCCTACCGGGACCTGCCGATCCTTGTGAACCAGTGGGCCAATGTCGTTCGATGGGAGATGCGCACTCGACTGTTCCTGCGGACGGCTGAGTTCCTCTGGCAGGAAGGCCATACGGCTCATGCAACGAAGCAGGAGGCTGTGGAAGAGGCCGAACTGATGGTAAAAACCTATGCAGAATTTGCTGAAAAGTTTATGGCAGTTCCTGTTCATATCGGTGTGAAGAGCGAAGCTGAAAGGTTTGCCGGTGCAATTGAGACTTACTGTATTGAGGCGCTTATGCAGGATGGCAAAGCCTTACAGGCCGGCACCTCCCATTTCCTGGGTCAGAATTTTGCAAAGGCCTTCGATGTTAAATTCACAAGCAAGGAGGGGAAGCTCGAGCATGTGTGGGCTACCTCGTGGGGTGTCTCCACGCGGTTGATGGGTGCACTGGTGATGGCACATTCAGATAACAACGGGCTTGTTCTGCCTCCCAACCTCGCCCCGATACAGGTGGTCATTGTTCCCATCTACAAGGGTGCTGACCAGCTTGGCGGGATCAGCGAGACCGCCGTGAAGATCAAAGAGCAGCTGGAAGCCCTTGGCATTTCGGTGAAGTATGACGACCGGGATACCCACAAACCGGGCTGGAAATTTGCCGAATATGAACTGAAGGGTGTGCCGGTAAGACTGGCCATTGGTCCCCGGGATGTCGAGAATGGCACAGTTGAACTGGCCAGGAGGGATACCCTTGAAAAGAATGTCCTGTCACAGGAGGGCATTGCAGATCACATCAAAAAGCTGCTCGTTGAGATACAGGAAAAGATTTATAATAAAGCGCTGGAATTCAGGAAAAACAATACGCATACGGCCGACAGCTGGGATGAATTCACTGAGCTGATTGAGCATAAAGGCGGATTTGTCCGTGCACACTGGGACGGTACCCGTGAGACTGAGGAGAAGATCAAGGAGCTGACAAAAGCAACTGTTAGGTTCATTCCACTCGATGGTGAAACTGAGAAGGGCAAGTGCATATATACCGGAAATCCTTCGGCGCGACGGGTTGTATTCGCCAAGGCGTATTAAGAGCTGAACTGTTGCTCCAGCGAGCATTTGCTCAACATATTAAAACGCTTTCGAATTGGACGAAAAAGCACTAATTTTCCGGCCCATAATAAAAACAAATAAAATGAAGATTCTGCGCAACTTTTCATGGTTGACCTTAATGGTTATTGCCCTTGTTTCATGCAACACAGAGCCACAACGTTACCTGGCTCTCTACGCCGGGACCACACCTGTACTTGAGGTGGAACAGTCCAATGTTGACCCTTTTGCCGTTTTCCTGGAGGTTACGAATGAAGCCTTGATCTACAATGAGTCGGGTGTACCCTATTCGGAAATTTATGAAACAGATGACCTCGTGCAGTTTGAGACCAACCTTATCCTTGCTGATGGCATCAGGGTTTCCGGCTTCAGCTACTCGAAGCAGGATGAAACCATCATGCTGGAGCTGGATGGGTTGAACAGGAACCTGGTGCTTGAAAAATATGACCAGATGATAGACAGAAAAGTAAATGAATTCGTAAGTGTTGAGCTTACCTCCGACATTTCTCACCTTGATGAGGACCAGAAAGAGATGCTCCGAAAGCTGTTTCGCGTGGCGCAGATCATGGATGAACTCTTCTGGAAAGAAGCTTGTCCGGATAAAGCGTCGATCCTTGCAGGACTTACCACTCCCGAACAGATCGAGTACTTTAACATTAATTACGGTCCATGGGAAAGGCTGAACAACGACCTGCCGTTTTTACCCTCTGTCGGACCCAAACCGGATGGTGCCGGATTCTACCCGGCAAATATTACCAAGGAGGAATTTGCCAATTTCGATGCTGAAGGAAAAAGCAGTCTGTATACACTGATTAAAAGAGACAATGAAGGTGCACTTAAAGTGGTACCTTACCATGAAGCCTTTGGCGAGCAGGTGAAGGAAGCATCAGCGTTGCTGAAAGAGGCAGCCGACCTGGCCAAAGACCCGGGTTTTGAAAAATATCTGCGGCTCAGGGCAGAAGCGCTTCTTACAGACGACTACCTGGCATCTGACATGGCCTGGATGGAAATGAAATCCAACCAGATCGATTTCGTTGTGGGCCCCATCGAGAATTACGAAGATAAATTGTTTAACTACAAGGCTGCCCATGAGGCATTTATCCTGATCAAGGATAAGGAGTGGAGTGAAAAGTTGTCTTTTATCAGTTCATTCCTGCCCCAGCTTCAAAAAGCACTGCCCGTGCCGCAAGCATATAAGAAGGAGGTTCCTGGCAGCGATTCTGACCTGGGTGCATATGATGCTGTATATTATGCAGGTGACTGTAACGCATCCAGCAAGACGATCGCCATCAACCTTCCAAATGATGAAAGGGTGCAGGAGGCAAAGGGTAGCCGAAAGCTGCAATTGAAAAATTCCATACGGTATAAATTTGAAGAGATCCTTGTCCCCATCAGCAACGTACTCATTGCAGAAGATCAGCGGGAACACATCAAGTTTGATGCATTCTTTGAGAACACCATGTTCCACGAAGTTGCACACGGACTCGGGATCAATAAAACTATTGACGGCTCCGGTACCGTGCGCGGTGCATTGAAAGAGCAATACAGTGCACTTGAGGAAGGGAAGGCCGATGTGCTCGGACTGTTCCTTGTCACTAAACTCACTGAAATGGGAGAACTGGGCGAGAAAGAGCTGATGGATAATTACGTGACCTTCATGGCGAGCATCTTCAGGAGTGTAAGATTTGGTGCGGCCAGTTCACATGGAAAGGCCAACATGATCAGGTTCTACTATTTCCAGGAAGCCGGCGCCTTCACCAGGGATGAACAGACCGGCACCTACCGCATCGATTTCGACAAGATGCAGCAAGCCATGAACAGCCTGGCAGAAGAGATCCTGGTCATCCAGGGTGACGGAAATTATAAAGCAGCCAAGCAACTTGTTGACAACATGGGATATATAAGACAGGGGCTGCAGAATGACCTGGACCGGCTGGAGGAGCTGAATATTCCGGTCGATATCAAGTTTGAACAGGGTCCGGAAATGCTGGGATTATAAATTTTCTGAATTCATTCGATTTTCAGTGAACCTCAGACCGGAAAGCTTGTTAAAATAGTAAACTAAAACCAAAAATAATTAAATTAAATTGAATTAAGCATGGCAGTATTAGTAGGTAAGAAAGCGCCGGTATTTAAAGCACCGGCAGTTGTAGACGGAGGAGTTGTTGAATCAGATTTTTCACTTGAGCAATTCATCGGCAAGAAATATGTAATCTTTTATTTCTATCCGGCCGATTTTACTTTTGTGTGCCCCACGGAGCTCCTGGCATTCCAGAAAAAGATGCAAGAGTTTGAAGAGCGGAACGTTGCTGTTATCGGCTGTTCTGTGGACTCAGAATTTTCCCATTGGAAGTGGTTGCAGACTGAGCAAAGAGAGGGTGGCATCAAAGGTGTGAAGTACCCGCTTGTGGCAGACCAGTCAAAGACGATCGCCGAGAACTTTGATGTGCTCGCAGGCGGTTATGAATACGACGAGGAAGGAAATGCATCTTTCTCCGGGATTCCCCAGTCTTACAGGGGACTTTTCCTGATCGACAAGGAAGGGATCGTACGCCACCAGCTGGTCAATGACATGCCACTGGGCAGGAGCATTGATGAAGCACTGCGAATGGTGGATGCACTCCAGTTTTACGAAGAGAACGGGGAAGTATGTCCTGCCAACTGGCACAAAGGTGATAAAGCATTCAAAGAGAGCCAGGAAGAGATCGCCTCTTACCTGGGTTCCAATTGAACCAGTATTAATCTTGATAAGACCGCCTCTTTCCCGGAGGCGGTTTTTTTTATCCGATAGCTCCCAAAAAGATGTAACTTAGCGAATCATGATCAACAGGTTCAGATCATATCTCGTTGATAACGAACTCTGTCGTGAAGACGACCCCGTGATGCTTGCCGTAAGTGGCGGCATAGATTCGGTTGTGATGACCGACCTGTTCATCACCTCCGGGTACCGTTGCATGCTGCTCCATTGCAATTTCGGCCTCCGGGGAGATGAATCTGAAGGTGATGAAGCATTTGTCAGGTCACTGGCTGCCCGATACGATGCTCCAGTATTTGTAAAACGTTTCGATTGTGAAGGGTATGCTGAAGAGAACGGCGTTTCCATCCAGATGGCAGCGAGGGAGCTGAGGTATGATTGGTTTGATAAGGTCTCTGATGATCAAAAAATCGACCGCATCGCCACCGCGCACAACCTGAATGACTCGGTGGAGACCGTATTCCTGAATATGGCCAGGGGGACCGGGATCAGGGGAATTACAGGAATCCCTGCACACAACGGAAAATATATCAGGCCCCTGCTTTTTTCATCACGAGAAGAGATCACGGATTACGCGAGGGCACATCAACTTGAATTCAGGGAGGACTCCTCCAATGTCAGCCGGAAATACCAGCGCAATATCATCCGTCACGACCTGATCCCCCTGATGGAATCCCTTAATCCTGCATTTATTTCAACCATGGGAGAGAACATCAGTCGGTTCAATGATGCTCATAAGATCTACAGGGAGCAGGTAGATCATGTAAAGCAGGAATTATTTTCAGACATGGGAACCCACCTGGAGATCAACCTTGTCTCACTGAAAAAAATGTCACCACTCGGCTCATGGCTGTATGAGCTTTTTTCTGATTATGGTTACTCCATGGACCAGTGTTTAAATATCAGGGAAATCCTTAACTCAGCGAGCGGAAAACAATTCATTTCACCAACGCACAGGCTTTACAAAGACAGGGACCGGTTGTTGCTTTTTGAGACGAAGGATGCATCTTTCCAGCGCTATTATATTGATGCCCCAGGCAGTGATGCTACCCTGCCCTTCCCAATGGATATCGAGGTGCTTGACAGGGACTCCTTTGATGACATTCCTGATGACCCCAATATTGCCTTCCTGGATCATGACCTCGTAACATTTCCTCTGATGCTGAGGAAGTGGCAGCACGGTGATTATTTTTTCCCGCTGGGAATGGATCAGATGAAAAAGTTGAGTGATTTTTTTATCGACAACAAAGTGCCGGTACCGATCAAGAAGCATACATGGATTTTAACCAGTGGCAATAAAATTGCCTGGATCATGGGGATGAGGATAGACAACAGGTTCAGGATCAGTCGGGAAACGAAAAAAATACTAAAACTCCAGATCTACGACCGGGCCTTTTAAGCCAACCCTTATCTCTTCGAAACAGGTTGACCCGGAAGTAGAGGATCATGATTTCATCCCGATATTATTCCTGAGATTCGAGAACATTTCATTGAATGTTGCTGGATCTCCATTCTTGATCAGTTCGATAAGCCGGTTGAGTTCATCCCTGACATTCTCAACCTGTTCCAGGCTGTATGGACTCATTAATATCTCCGAAAGGAGATAATCGTCCTCCGACAAAAGACCTCGGGCAATCTCATTGTGTTTCCTGAAAGTTGTTCCCGGAGCATCCTGTTCCTTCATGCAGGATGCAAAAACGAGGGAGGATGAAAAGGGCAGTGAAAGCGAGTAGGCGATTGTTTGGTCATGCTCATCAAAAGAGTAATCATGTATCCTGATACTCAACTCCTCGTAAAGATTCCTGAAGAAATCAGCACCCTCTTTGTCTGACTCCTTGATGATGATGGCATTTTCATCTCGCAGGTTTCTGATGTCTCCGAAGGTCGGCCCGAACATGGGATGTGTAGAAACAAAGCGCCTTCCGGTCTCCCTGTAAAAATCAGAAAGACCCTTTTTTACCGAGGTGATATCGGCCAGGATACAGCTTGCCGGCAGGTAGGGCAATATCTCCCTGAAAACAGGAATCGTTTTTTCGAGACTGACAGCATTGATCATTAAATCAGGTGCAAAATCGTGGATCTCCTCGAGGTAAATGAATTTCCGGGAATTAAAAAAATACTTCAGTTTACTGCGATCGGCATCATAGATCCCGACTTCATGATCCAGGCAAAGTGACTCCACCAGCCAGGATCCCATATTTCCTGCTCCAACAATGGCAACTCTCATATCAGACTATATTATCTTTTGGTTGGTTAATTCTTTTGATTTCTCCGGACTGCATCATCAGGTCGGCTGTAGCCAGTGCGGCTGCAGCTTCAAGCACAACAGGCACCCTGAGGGCGATGCATGTGTCGTGTCTGCCCTCTACCTGCAGATCCTGGATTTTCCTGGTCTCAAAGTTCATGGTTCTTTGTGTTTTGTGGGTGCTGGATGTGGGTTTCACGACGATCCTGAAAACCACTACATTTCCATTTGTGATCCCCCCGTTGATTCCGCCGGCATGGTTGGTTTCTGTCTTGCCGGAGGTATCGATAATGCTGTCGTTATGTTCACTGCCTTTCATTTTGGCTGCTGCAAACCCTGATCCGAATTCAATTCCCTTGATTGCCGGGATGGAAAAGACCATGTGGCTGATCACTGCTTCAAATGAATCAAAAAAAGGTTCGCCCACCCCGGATGGCAATCCATTGATCCTGCATTCGATGATCCCTCCGATGGAATCTTTTTCTTCCACCGCTTTGTCAATGGCAGCCTGGATATCCTCGCTGCCGCCTACCTCAAGGATCGAGGTCTCCATGGTAACCGGACTGATCAGTTTCTTTGCAATTGCTCCAGCAGCAACGAGTCCTGTGGTGAGCCGGCCCGAAAAATGCCCCCCTCCCCTGTAATCTTCGTAACCTCCAAATTTTTTAAAGGCTGTGAAATCTGCATGTCCCGGCCGCGGAGTCTTCCTTAATTCAGTATAATCCCTTGAGCGTGTATTCTTATTCTCCACCTGTATAACCAGCGGAGCGCCTGTTGTGAAACCATTGAAAACCCCTGACCGGATGTGTGGTATATCGTCCTCTTTCCTTGGTGTTGTACCTGCTGCACCACTTTTTCGCCGGGCAAGATCTGCCATGAGATCATCTTCCGAAATGCTTATACCTGCAGGGACCCCGTCAAGGATCACGCCGACAAGCTGACCGTGGGATTCACCGAATATACTTACCCTGAATAACCGACCGAATGAATTCATGCGTTTCTTAGCGTTTTTTGTATGGATTGAAATTGCTGATAAGTGAGCTGTCCGGGAGCAGTGGATGCATCATCAGCAATGCTGGCGAATGAAAACTCAGCACCCAGATCGATGGCTGCATACCTTGTGACCCTGCCGATCTGTCCCATGCCGATGACCACCTTCCTGCCCTGCTCTGAATAGAGGGAAAGGAGTCGTGCATTGTCATCCCGATCATTCACCTGGCAAGCGATCTTGGCCACATCAGCTCCCTTTTCGTAGCAGGTGGCCAGAATTTCTTTCAGTTCTTCTGAAGAGGGTGTTTCCTTATAGTTGTGATACGATATGATCAGGTGCACTTTTTTCTCCTTCGCAATGCTTCCTATTTCTGCCAGGTAGTCTGCGGATGATTCGATCTCTATATCAACGTAGAGTGCTCCGTTGACCACCGCATCTTTGAGTATCTGCATCCTTTCTTCCTCTGGATAAATACCTGGCCGACAGGTAGCTACCTGCAATATCGCGCTGTCAAGTTCCCCGGCAACCATCGCAGGCTCTCTCCTGAGCAGGTCATACCGGATCTCCACCAGGGAAGGTTTCAATGCATTCACCTCCCTGATCATGGATTCATTGCCGATACTAATGCAGATCATAGAGGGCTTTCTTTAATGATTCGAGCTCGATTTTATGTACAAAAGCATCGCCGAGGGAATGCAACAGTATCATGCCCAGGTGGATTCCCGACCTTTTTTTATCTTTTAGCAGAGTTTCGAAGATTGCCTCCATTGACTGATCTGTTTCCACCGGGAGCCCTGATGCCTCGATCACCCCTCTGAGCCTGTCAGCTTCATCTCTCCCGAGATATCCCAGCTTTACGGACAGTTCTGCTGCCAGGACCATACCGATCGCGACCGCCTCACCATGCAGGATTCCCGTTAACTTTTCTATCGCATGTCCCAGCGTATGTCCAAAGTTAAGCAATTTCCGGTCACCCAATTCTGTCACATCCGATTCGACAATATCGATCTTGATGGCAGCTGAATCGGTCACTATCCTTTCGAGTAGTTCTGTTTTCCGGTCAAGGACTGAACTGTAATTCTCTTCAAGGAAATCAAAGAGTTTCCTGTCCCTTATCGCACCATACTTGATCACTTCCGCAAAACCGGAAACCAACTCTCCCTGGTCGAGAGACTCGATCATTGTCAGGTCACACCAAACGAATGAGGGTTGCCGGATCACACCGATCATATTCTTGAATCCGTCGAGGTTCACCCCGTTCTTTCCCCCGATACTTGCATCGACCTGGCCAAGCAGGGTTGTGGAAATAAAGCCAAAACCAACCCCCCTCATAAATGTGGATGCAACAAACCCAACAAGGTCGGTGACAAGTCCACCCCCGACCCCAACCAGGAATGAGGTTCTGTCGGCTTCCAGGTCGACAAGTTTTCGCATCAGCTCCTCCACGTAGGCAAGACATTTATATTTCTCACCGCTGGGGATCAGAATAAATTGCAAACCTTCAAATTTTTCTTTATGGTGCTGGTAAACATTAACATCGACGAGATAGATCACCTTACCTTCGGCCTTTATATCCCGCTGCGGAAACAGATTTCTTCCGATCAGAATACTTGTGCGATGGTCATCAATATGTAGCGTCAGTTCCTGCATCCGTATTAATCTTCGTTCATTATGCGGGTTTGCTTGTTAATGGATTCCTGGTGTATCGCACTGAATATCTTATTTATAAAATCCTCGCTCAATCCTTTACGTTCTCCCAGTATCAGTCGACTTCGAAGCATGTCATCCCATCGCTTGTTTTGCAGAATGGTGATATTGTTATCTTTCTTGTATGTACCTATATTTTCCACCACTTTCATCCGCTGTTCAACAAGATTGATCAGTTTGTCGTCCAGTTTGTCAATATTGTCTCTAAGCTCTGCCAAGGTAAGCATAAGTTCGGCATCAATATCCGGATCACGCATGATCAGGCGATCCAGCACCTTGCCCAATCCTTCCGGCGTTAACTGCTGTTTTGCATCACTCCAGGCTTTGTCTGGCTGATGATGGGTTTCGATGATCAAACCGTCAAAGTTGAGATCCATGGCTTTCTGACTGATATCATAGATCAATTCCCTGGAGCCACAAATGTGACTGGGATCTGTAATGATCGGGAGTTCAGGTATCCTTCGCCTCAATTCAATTGGAACCTGCCAGTGAGGGGAATTCCTGTAAATGGTCTTATCATAGCTTGAAAACCCCCTGTGAATTGCTGCGATCTCCTCAATCCCTGCCTGGTTGATCCGCTCGATGGCCCCGATCCAAAGATCAACATCCGGATTGACCGGATTTTTTACGAATACAGGGATCTTCACCCCCTTTAGGCTGTCAGCAATCTCCTGCACAGCAAAGGGATTCGCTGATGTCCGCGCGCCAATCCAAAGGATATCAACCCCATACTTGAGGGCTTCATAGACATGTTTCACATTGGCAACTTCCGTGGAGACCAGCATTCCTGTCTCTTTTTTAACTGCCTGCAACCAGGGCAATCCTACCGATCCGACCCCTTCAAAAGCATTTGGCCTTGTCCTTGGTTTCCATATTCCGGCCCTGTAAACCGGAACACCAAGTGCAGCAATTTCCCGTGCAGTGATCAGAACCTGCTCTTCGGATTCGGCGCTGCACGGACCCGCCATTATCAGTGGTCTTTTTCCTTTCAGCCCCTTAATGGACAGGGGTTTTAAATCAACTTCAACAACCATTTTTTAAAAATTTAATCAAAATATACTTCACCTTTTATATACTCTCCCATTACCATCAGTCCGGATGTAAAGGGTTTGATCGATTCCAGTGCTTTCTGGTACATATCAAAATCATTGATCTCCAGGTCTACATAAAACTGGTATTCCCAGTCCTTGCCCATAATCGGCATGGACTGGATCTTCGCAAGGTTGATCTCATGAAAAGAGAATATGGAAAGTATCTTGGAAAGTGAGCCGATCTGGTGTGCAAGCGCAAAATGAATAGATGCCTTGTTTACCAAACTCTTTTCAATCTCTCCGCCATTCTCCTTCAAGATAAGAAACCTTGTATAGTTCATTTTGTTTGTTTCAATTCCCTCAGCAAGAATATTCAACCCGTACTTTTCCGCTGCGATCCTGCTGGCAATGGCCGCTGCAGTGCCTATCTTTTTCTCGGAGATCTCTTTTGCACTAAGTGCAGTATCCACACTCTCGATCAACCTGATATGCGGGTATTTTTCAAAAAAATGTTTGCACTGCAGGATGGCCATTGGATGTGAGAAGGTCTCCGTAATGTCCCTGATCTCCACACCCGGCAGTGCAACGAGATTTTGTTTAATCCGCAGGTACACCTCTCCAATCACACGCATTGGCGTGTCTTTCAGAAGATTGTAATTTGGAAGAATGCTGCCGGCCAGTGAATTCTCAATGGCCATGATACCATAGTCTGATTTCTGATCTTTCAAGGAGGAAAGCAGGTCACGGAAGGTATCGCGTGGCAGGATCTCAATCTCTTCGCCACCGAAGTATTTTATTGCTGCAAGTTCATGAAATGCACCGTATCCTCCCTGTATCGCAATTCGCTTCATTATTTGTTTTTTTTCCACTTAGCGGTATCAAATATTTCCTGAAATATGCGTTGACAAATGCCCTAAAACAAAAATACCCGACGCATACGCCGGGTACATCCATACTATTCTCCCGACCAACTATCGCAGATCAAAAAAATAGAAATAATATGCACGTGGATTTGTCATCATAATTTCGCCGTGTAAACGTAATTATAATTATTTATAAATACAAAGATTATAAGTGAATCTGATCGATTTTAGTAAATTTTCAAGTTTTAACCCCTCGGATCTTTGAAAATCTAAATAGCAGTCTTTCAATGCTGATCAAAAATAAACTATTTTTAGGGTCTGATTCAATGAAAGATTTCCAAATTCCATGAAAAAAGCTGCGCGATATGAACGGGTAATTGCATACTTCGAAAAGCATATGCCTGTTGCTGAGACAGAATTGACTTATACCGACCCTTACGAATTGATCATTGCAGTTATTCTTTCTGCACAATGCACTGATAAAAGGGTCAACATCATCACCCAGGACTTTTTTAAGAAATTTCCGGATGCCGAAGTACTGGCAAAACATGAACCCAGTGAGGTTTTTGAATACATCAGGAGCTGTTCATACCCCAACAACAAAGCCAGGCACCTTGTCGGCATGGCAAGGATGCTGACTGCTGATTTTGATGGCCAGGTGCCCGACACACTGGAGGAATTGCAGAAACTTCCGGGTGTAGGCCGGAAAACTGCGAATGTCATTCTTTCTGTTGCCTTCAGGAAGCCGGCCATGGCTGTTGACACCCATGTATTCAGGGTAGCTGAGCGGATTGGACTCACCAGCCGGGCAAAGTCACCACTTGATGCAGAACTTCAACTTACAAGATATATTCCGGAATCCCTGGTCCATAAGGCACATCACTGGCTGATCCTCCATGGAAGGTATGTTTGCCAGGCGCGGAAACCCAGGTGCAGAGAGTGTGGTCTGACGGATTTATGCAGATATTATCACAAAATATCAAAAACCAAATAATATCAGCAAAGGAGTGATTCAGACAGAATTGTTACATTTGTTTAGTATCAACTGAACGTCCGATGAAGATCAAGTTAACAGTAATTTATATGCTACTGGCTTTAATTTTTATTTCTGCCGGTCCATCCTCCAGGGAAACATTCCTTGAGGCACGAGAGAACAATGTATGCAAATCACTCCACAACGATGTATTGCTCTATTTCGTATTCATCGATTCACGGACTACTTCTCCGTGGACCGAGTTTGACATCATGACAACGATAGATTCAATACATGTGGCAAAGCGATGGCTGGAAACAAAGGCATCGAAAGCAGGCGTGGAGCTCAATATCAAAACCGACTATTACATAGGGAATGAGTATACCACGATCAACAGGAATCTGCCAAAAAACACTGTAAAGACAAGTGTTACTGATCCCAATTACAGTAAAGGGATCTATGCCCTGAACCGGTGGGCAGACTATGTAGCAAAAATTGTTGGTGAATCCCTCTACATTAAGGAAAAAGATGGAATACCTGCAACGAAAAAGCCGGGGACAAAAGAACGCCTGATTGCACATTTAAGGGATGCCTATGGTGTTGAAAGTGTCGCCCTGATGTTTTTTGTCAACAACTATTTCAGGGACGACATCTCGCTCGCAATCAACACAATGAACACTGAAGATGTGGAATTTGCTTTAGTCAGCTACAAGTATCCCGCTGAGATCGCACACTATTTTCTCAAGCTTTTCGGGGGTATCGACATGTATAAGTCCTTCGAAAGAAAGAGCAATCGGAAAATCAAATTTGCGGGTGAACAGTTTCCGAACGACATCATGCAAAATCCGGATGGCATGGAACTCCGAAATACTGAAATTGGTGATTTCACCTCCTATATGATCGGTTGGAGAGATGATCTCGACCCTGCATATGAGATCCTGCTCACAGACAGATTATTCTAAAAAAGCCCCCCCCAGGCCTATCATCGTTAATCAATTGTTAACTCTTATTTGCCTGTTTTTCTGATTCTTAACAGGAAAATGAAATGTTAAATGAGAAAATTATTTTACTTTTTCTTAACAATAAATTAACTTTGGGATATCTAAAATCCAAATCTAATGAAGAAGATCACACATATCATTGGTATTATTTTCATTGCCGCCGGACTACATGCACAGGAAAGTGTTGACGAGATCCTGGCAAGCAATGAGATTAATGCAGGAAAATCAGAGCATATCGTTTTGTCATCAGCCTTCCAGGAAATGGATGCTGAAAGTCTGGATGGAATTTACAAACTGTATGCCGACAATGGTAACCTGAGTGAGGTCAGATCTTTTGACAATGGACAGATGGATGGTACCTGGTTGCAATACGATGCTCAGCAAAACCTCGTTGCTGTTGCAAATTATAAAGATGGATTGAAGAATGGCAGCTGGATCATCTGGGATGCCAACGGTATTAAGAGGTACGAGATGCAATATAAAGACGGCGAAAGAACCGGTGAGTGGAAAAGCTGGAACGGATCAGGAACACTGGTTTCTACACGAAATTACTGATATTGAATAAAATACAGTTCTAAGCCACGGATGTTTTTCGTGGCTTTTTTTGTTTATCCACCAGGCTGTTCAGTCATTAATCGGTCGGGAGCGGGCTCCTCAATCATCTTATCCTATGACTCCCCATAATTTCTGAATCCTTTGTATTTATTGGATTTCATGACTTATATACTACTTTTTGAAATTAAAAAAAAAGTGTTAATTTTACTTCACTAAGATGTCCTTGATCAGAAAAACTAAACAATTTCCCTATGAGCAAAAATCTTCCAGTTACCGGAAAAGCTCTCATTCTTCTGACCGTTATCATTGCCTTCAGCGTTACCAGCTGTAACCAGGGAGCAAAAAAAACAGATGAGAATGCAGGTGAGCAGGATGAATTCATTACCAGCGTCGATGAAGGTACCAAAGAAAAATTCCAGACTGCAAAACGGATTTTCTATTCCCTCCCCTCTCCCATTGAAACAGCAAAGATCCTCCAAAAGGCCGGCGCTACTTATGATGCAAGTCTGCTGAACCCGATCGACAACCAGACAGGTTACATCACTAATCTTGACATGGCACTGAACCTGGGGATTTATACCACTGATCTCAGCTATGCCAGTCTGTTCGACCAAACCCAGGTAACACTTAATTACATTGAAGTTGCAAAAAACCTGGCCGACGGGCTTAATATCCTGGATGCAATTAATGAGAATACAATCCAGCGGCTCGAAAACAATATCAATAACCGGGAGATCATCGTTGATATCATCTCCGAGACTTTGCTCAACTCAAGTTCTTACCTAAAGGAAAGAGGACTCGAAAGCACTGCCACTATCATTCTCGTCGGCGGATGGGTTGAAGGACTCTATATCGCAACACAGCTGGTGGGAGACGATCCCATTGAGAGCAACAGGATCGTGGAGCGGGTAGTAGATCAAAAATTATCTGTAGACTTTATGATCAACCTCCTGCAGGAATCCAGTGAAGATCCGGATGCCCAGAAGATCCTTGAAGATATCAGACAGCTGAAAACAACATTCGATAAGATCGAGATCACTCTTGGTGAGAATACGCCCGTTACCGATCCTGAAACGAATGTTACGACCCTGAAATCCAGCTCTTCACACAACCTCACAAAGCCCGTTTTCGACGAGCTAGTTCAGAAAGTAACCGAGTTAAGAAACAGCTATATATCTTAAATACAACATCATGATGAGAAAAGGCATACTTTTAGTTTCTCTTGTTGCGATAATGGTTTCGATACCTCAACTTGCGCAGTCCCAATGTAAACAGTTCGCAAAAAAAACCTGTAAGGTGGGACTCAATCCGTACCAGCATGACGGGAATTATCATGCAGCATTGCTGATAGAAGGTGAAGAAGCCGAGTTATATAAAACATTTTATTCAGATACCGATTACCGAATCGGAGTTTGTGGTGCCGGAAACCTGAATGATATTGAATTTAAGATTGTGGACAGCAACGGAAAGGTCTTGTATAACAACAAGTACCAGGATTATGAATGGATGTGGGATTTTCGCCTTGAATCAAGTCAGCAACTGAAGATCGTGATCAAGGTACCTGTCGCAGATGAAAATATCGTAGAGCCCGAAGAGGGTTGCGTAGCCATTATGTTTGGCTTTAAAGACGATTAGGGAAATTAATTTAAAGGAAATATTATTTTAAAAACCGGGGTCACCCGGTTTTTTTTATTCCTTCAATTTTGGTTCAAGGTAAACTCCCGTTACTGAGTCAGGTGAACCGGGCATCTGCTCCGGTGTGCCGGAATAAATAATCTCTCCCCCGGCGATCCCTCCTTCAGGACCCAGCTCTATCAACCAGTCTGCCGACTTGATCACCTCCAGGTTATGCTCTATGATCAGGACCGTATGTCCTTTCCCGATCAGGGCATTGAAAGCGCTTAACAACATTGATATATCATGGAAATGCAATCCTGTCGTGGGCTCATCAAATATAAACATTGTTCGGGCATCTTCCGTCTCCTTGCTCAGAAAGAATGCCAGTTTAACCCGCTGACTTTCACCACCACTCAGGGTACTGGATGATTGCCCGAGCTTGATATACCCCAGTCCTACATCCTTTAGTGGCATCAGTTTCTTTACAATCTTTCTCTCATAGGATTCATCTTCCGTTCCGAAAAAATCGGTTGCTTCATTGACCGTCATTTCAAGGATATCATGGATGTTCCTGTCCCGGTACTTCACATCAAGGACCTGGTCCTTAAAACGTCTTCCCCCGCATGCCTCGCAAACAAGGTGAACATCTGCCATGAATTGCATCTCCACGAGGATCTCCCCTTCTCCGTTGCACTCTTCACATCGTCCCCCGTCGATATTAAATGAAAAATGGGAAGCTTTAAAACCGAAATTCCTGGATGCCTGCTGGTCAGCAAATAATTTCCTGATTTCATCATAAGCCTTCAGGTAAGTCACGGGATTGGACCGGGATGATTTTCCAATTGGATTCTGATCCACGAATTCAACTTTATCAAGCATCTGAATATCACCCCTGAACAGATCATGCTTCCCAGGCTTCTCTCCAGTACCATTCAGTTTACGTGCCAGGACCGGGTACAGGATATTTCTTACCAATGAGGATTTTCCAGAACCGCTGACCCCACTGATCACGGTCATTATCTGTAAAGGAATCTTCACATTGACTGACTTCAGATTGTGTTCCCTGCCCCCGATGATCTCAAGATAATTATTCCACTTTCTGCGTGTACCAGGCAGGTTGATTCTCCTCTTCCCAGACAAATACTCAGCTGTTAATCCCCCTGGTTCGGCAACAAGATTTTTCAGGGATCCCTGGAAGACAACTTTACCTCCATGACGTCCTGCTTCCGGCCCCATATCTATGACCATGTCGGCTGCTTTCATGATATCCTCATCATGCTCCACTACGAGGACAGTATTTCCGAGTTTCTTTAGTTCCTGCAATACACCAATCAGTCTGCCCGTATCCCTGGGGTGCAGTCCGATGCTTGGCTCATCAAGAATATAAAGGGACCCAACCAGGCTGCTTCCCAGGGAAGTAGCAAGATTAATGCGCTGACTTTCTCCACCTGAAAGGGTCGAAGAAAGGCGGTTCAGGGTCAGGTACCCCAACCCTACATTGTTAAGGAAGCTGAGTCTTGACCTGATCTCTGAAATCAGCCTCTCCGCAATCACCCTGTCATGCTTTCCCGGGTTGTAATTGTTAAAAAAATCCTCAAGTTCATTCACAGGCATTTCTACCAGATCGGAGATGGATCTGTCGGCAAGCTTTACATAGAAGGCCTCTTTTTTCAGACGGGTTCCTCCACATTCATAACACCTTGTTTTTCCCCTGTAACGCGATAGCATCACCCTGTATTGTATCTTGTATTTTTTATCCTCCAGATGCTTAAAGAAGCGATCCAGCCCCTTGAAATAGTGGTTTCCTCTCCAGAGGAGACTTCGCTGTTCTTCGGATAACTCATAAAATGGCTTATGGATCGGAAAATCAAATTTATCGGCATGCATTACCAGCTTCTCTTTCCATCGCTTCATCTTCTCACCTTTCCAGCACACAATTGCATCGTCATACACGGTCAGCTCCTTGTTCGGGATCACCAGGTCCTCATCAATACCGATCACCATTCCATATCCTTCACAAACAGGACATGCTCCGATCGGATTGTTGAAACTGAACATATGTTCTGATGGTTCTTCGAAAGTGATACCATCCAACTCAAACCGGCTGGAGAAATCAGATGTCTTTTTTATTTCAGGATCCCAGATACTGCAATATCCATGACCTACCTGGAGTGCTGTCTCGACACTGTCGGATATCCTGCTGATGTTGTTTTCATCACGACTTACAATGATACGGTCGATTACCAGGTGGAGGATTCCGCTCTTTTTGAATGCTGCCTCTTCCAATAAGGCATGTATATCCTTCAATTCATTGCCATGAAGCACCCGGGTCATCCCCTGCTGGGAGAGAATATCCAGTTGATCTTTCAGGTCGCCATCGGTATTCAGGCAGACCGTAGACAGGATCACCAGTTTTTTCTGCTCCTCATAACCCAGGATATGATCCACTACATCAGTAACCGAATGCTTATGGACCTGTTTCCCCGAGACGGGAGAATAAGTATTACCAATCCGGGCAAAGAGAAGTTTTAAGTAATCGTATATTTCAGTTGAGGTACCCACAGTGGACCTGGGATTCCTTGTATTTACCCGCTGCTCAATGGCAACGGCGGGAGGAATTCCATGAATGAAATCAACATCCGGCTTATCGATCCTCCCTAGAAATTGCCTTGCATAGGCCGACAAACTCTCAACGTAACGTCTCTGACCTTCTGCATATAGCGTATCAAATGCCAGGGAGGATTTGCCTGATCCTGAAACACCGGTCACTACAATCAAATGATCTCTCGGTATAGAAAGATCAATGTTTTTAAGATTATGCACCCGCGCTCCTTTAATAAAAATCTCCTGATCGGTGTTGGTTGGCATAATTTTTGATTCTATTTCATTAATAATTCAAGAAACAAAAGTAATACATTTTGTAAAAAGAGTTTTTTTCACTTATTTGCGTATTCAATACAAGTTGAACTTAAAAAAAAGCCTATCGAAACACCTTTACGCTGAACCAATACATCAATCGTTTTGAAAACAAAAAAAATGAGCGACCAGGAGTTGGTGCAAGCGTTTCTCAATGGTGAAGAATCTTGTATTGAAACGTTGATCAATCGACACAGAACCAAGGTATATACCTATATTCTCCTGACAATTAAGAACCAGGCATTGGCGGAAGACCTCTTCCAGGAAACCTTTATTAAAGTCATTCAATCACTGCGTAGGGGCAAATACCGTGACAATGGCCGGTTCCTTTCCTGGGTGATCCGTATTGCCCACAACCTGATCATTGACCATTTCAGGAAGGAAAAGCAGTTGAACTCCGTATCGAATGACGATACAGAAATGGACCTGTTCAATAGCAAGAAGCTATCTGACGACAATATTGAACAACTGATGGTCAGTAGTCAGATCAAAAAAGATCTTCGAAAGCTGATCAATGAATTGCCTGATGATCAACGGGAAGTTGTGCTGCTCAGGCATTTCGGCGGACTAAGCTTTAAAGAGATCGCCGATCATACCGGTGTGAGCATTAACACAGCCCTGGGGAGAATGAGATATGCACTGATCAACCTGCGAAAAATGATCAATGAGCGTAACCTGATCCTGACCAGTTCGTAATTTCCAGATCCTGTACAATATTCATTGCAGCATTGGCGTTATTCTTTTGAAAACCTAAACCAATGTTGCCTATGGTAGAAACCTCTACGCTTTTTTATCTGGTGGATGATCTAAATTTACCGTCAGATATGATTCTAACTCCACATGAAGAAAACCTGCTGAAAGACGAGTATTACAGCTGCTTTCTGAATCTCCTCGAAGTTGATCCGGGCGATGACCTGGTTTCGCGGACACTGGAAAAGTTAGAAGAAATCTAACAACCGCCCCCCCGGGGCGGTTTTTTTTATGTATGCGGTTTGAAAAAGGCTGCAGCAACCGCCATGATGCCGGCAGTTTCGGTACGAAGCGTAGATTGGCCCATGGAGACAGCCAAATACCCGTTCTGGAGTGCCTTTCTTATTTCTTCTTCTGTAAAATCCCCTTCAGGTCCAATTAAAAATGTAATCTCATCAGAAAAGGCCACATCCAGAAGGTCAGTTTTATCATCATCAACGCAATGGGCAATGAATTTAGATCCGGGAGCAGTGCCATTAATCACCTGTTCGAATTTCAGCGGTTCATTTAATTGAGGGAGAAATGCCCTGCCAGATTGTTTCATCGCAGAAACAAGAATTTTATGCATCCTGTCGGCCCGTACACGGGTTCTCTCCGACCGACTGCAAATGATTGGGGTAATACTGGTGATCCCGATCTCTGTGGCCTTTTCAAGAAACCATTCAAATCGATCAATGCGCTTTGTGGGAGCGATCCCGATATGTACCTTTCGGTCGGGTTGAGTGATTTGCCTTTCATGACCAATTACACGAATATCGCAGGCGGCCGGATCCTCACTTATGATCTGACCCGTATATCTTCCTCCTGCTCCATCTACGATCTCAACCTGGTCTCCCGTACGGTGCCGCATGACCCTGATACAGTGACCTGACTCAGTGGGGTCAAGTGTCACTATATCTGATTTGCCTGCGGAGGGCTCATAAAAAATGTTCATATCTGCTGTCGCTTTCCCAAAAATAGTAATTTCACGCTGAAACACGTTTGATCTATGAAAATTGGTCTTTTGTCCGACACCCATGGCAGGCTGGATGAACAGCTATTCGATTTTTTTCGCGATTGTGACGAGATCTGGCATGCCGGCGACATTGGCAGCATGGAGGTATTACTGGAACTCAGGAACTTTAAACCGGTCATTGCCGTATTTGGAAATGTTGACAACCATGAGATCAGGTCGGAATGCAAAGAACATCAGCGGCACGAGAAAGCTGGTGTAAGTATCTGGATGACTCACATCGGCGGATATCCAGGAAATTACGACAGAAGGGTCCGTGAATTGATCAGTCAGGAATCACCTGACCTTTTTATTTCGGGCCATTCCCACATTTTAAAAGTGATTCCGGATAAAAAACTGGGATTGCTTCACATAAATCCGGGGGCAGCCGGGTACCACGGGTTGCACCAGGTGCGGACCGCTGTTCGATTCAGTATACAACACAAACGTGTTACCGGTCTTGAAATGATCGAACTGGGAAATCGGTCATCCATATCATGAAAGATCCTATTCCTGTTCCTGCTCATCAAACATCCTGAACCTGTCCAGGAACAGTGCCATTCGCCTGCTGGAAGCAAGTGAATAAATGTAGGAAGGTTGCCGTCCCCTGGACTTAAGTCTACGTTCCTTGGCAGGCAAACCAAAAATCAGGTCATTGAATTGCTGGTTGGAGGATAATACCTGGAAGCCTCCCGGACTGTATGCCATATAATACCATGTATTGTCATCCACCTGTAGGTAAATATCAAAGATATCTCCTGACCCCCGCTCAACGAATTCAACGTACGCATCAACTTTACGGTTTACCTGTACATCTCCGATAATTCCAATCCCTACTTTTCCATTGTGCCTGAAGGATCGGGTTTCCTGGTTCCACTCCAGGGACAGGTCGTTAAACAAGATCGAAAAATCCAGGCTGTCCGGAATTTCTGAATAGCTGCCATAGAGCCCAAGCTCAGTATCCAGCTTTTCTGCCTGAGCCCTTCCTGCAAGATCGGTTATCGCCTGCTGATAGAACGATGTCGTCAGGTCAACGGGATCGAGGCCTGGAAGACTGTCCATTTCCCTGCCAAATATATTCAGTGCATCCTGACTAAAATAGAAGTCCATTCCCATGACCAGGTTCAGCTTCAAGGTATTCGGATCGATCTTATGTGTGGCATTCCCAACCGATTTCAAGCTGATCCTGCCAAATTCAATATTGAGATCAATCAATCCCTCACTGTACAAGTCACAAGAATCGGTCCTGAGTGCAAGATAGTTACCCCCATTCTTGCTGTCTGCCAGTTTCGCAGAATCGGCGATCTCATAACTATTGGTGGTCTTGTCGTAATACAGATACCCATTCGCATATGTAACATTCCTGTCGAAGTAGTCTTTGCGCCCAGACATGAAAGTGGGATAGATGTGGATCGAGTCCCTTGCTTTTAGTGTGCCTGCATATATATTATTCAGCGCAATATTCTGCATTGGCCTTTCCACCGGTATCAGGATACTGTCCGGATTGATCTCAGACTCGAATTTGAGGTAGTATTTACGGACATTACAGTCATGAGTCAGCCTGACACCTCCTGCAAAATCGAGAAATGGCTTTTGTGCCTGCATCCTGATTTCTCCCTGGTAATCATAATAGGGACTTAGCCTGAAGGAATCTGTTTCAGCAACCTGTCCTATACCGAAACTGCGGATCGAAGTATCCACTTCAACATGATCCATTCTGAATGTGTACACATTGCCAAATTCATCTACATAGTCATAATCGGCGGACCCCCTGTAATGGATCCTGGAATCCACCACAAGGTTGGCACTGTGCATCAGGTGATAATGTGAATCGGTATTGGCCAGCAGTTTAGCCCGCCTCAGGGGCTTGATAGTGGCTTTTTGCAGTATCTGCACCTTCCCGCTGTCTGGAAAGATGAATGCATCCCCGATGGCCATAAAAGGCACCTGCTCTGCATTCAGGAGACCATCTCCGTAATTAAAATATGCAATTGGAGCAGCAAAATGAAGTGAATCCTGCTGCGGGTTTGTCGATATGTACGAGGGCGCATTGATATCCAGGGAATCAATCCCGGAATGCAGATCATTTTCGGGCAACATTTTGACCTGGGACATCCTTACCTCATCTCGATCCATCAACCATTTTACCTGGTCAATCCTGGTCTGGTACATATTCTCAGGCATGCTCACCAGGGTATTGTCTGCCCTGGCAGTAAAATCGCCCTCCCGCTTTACCAGGTCTACATCAATTTCAAGGTCATCGGTAATGAAGGTATAATCTTCGTCCTGAGCCTTCCTGAATTGCACGCCGGCCGAATCGGCATTAAAGTCCTGGTCATTAAAACTGAAGACTTCAGATTCAAACCTTGCATCCGGAAAGACAAGCGTTCCGTCTCCGGATAATCCCGCCGGACGTAATGCCAGGTTTCCTCCGAAGAAGGTACTGTCGGTATATATTTTAAACACATCCTCCAACCGCCTGATGCGCATGACATCCTCGTGGGGATGATAGGTAATTCCTGTTGTGGTATTTTCAACATACGGATAGGATTGCCTATCCGATTGCTCACGCTCAAGAAACCTCCTGGAGATCGTCATGATAGAATCCGGATGGAAAAGGAAATCATCCGACCATGTTGTGGAAGTCAGGTAATCGAGGGACCCATAGCCATGCAAACCAGCGCTACTCATCTCTATGTCGTTGTAGAAAATCGCCTTGCCGCCAAATACATCAATGCCCTCTTCAGGAGTGCGCATATAGAAGCCAAGTGAATTGTCTGGCCTGAGCGACATCTCCATTTCCATTGGAGGAAGAATTCCAGCCGAGACAAATGTCCCATCCATCTTCAGTGCCTCCCTTGTAAAATTATCCAGACTGTCGATGGTAAACGGGGAAAGTTCAAAGTAGAATCTTTTCCTGTCGTAGACACCATCCTGGATACTTTTTTCATCAAAGTAAACAGAAGATCCTTCCCGGCTTGTAAAGATCGGGTACTCGGGATAGGATTCCAGTCCAGACTTATTCACCGGTGCATCTATCAGCAGTTCCCCGGTAATATTCTCGATCTTGTTGTCCAGCTCGGTTGTCAGAAAACGTCCGGTTGCATCACGTTTATCTATTTTTGCACTGATAGACAACGAATCAATGTTCTGCAGGTTGATCTTAAAGCTGTCGTATTCAAAAAAGAAATTCTGACCATAGAATTTAAAAAGACCTGCATCGATAACGCCATCGAACTGGAAATTCCTGTTTCTTTTCATAATGATCTGGTTTCTCCTGGGCACCAGCCTTACGTTTTGTGAGTCGCTCAGGAAAATATTTGGGATCCCGTTTATCGTCAGATCTTTTGTCGTCAGGTCAAGCAAGGCATTTTCATTACCTCCACTTGTACGCGAGATGAAGCGGATCACATCATAGTCTCTCCTTTTAAGGCTTGCTTCAATGAAATCATAAAGTTTTGGTCTGAGAGTCACCATATCTCTTTCAAAATCAAAATAGACAAACCCCAGCTTTGTGAACTGCATCAACTGGTGCCTGATCATATAAGCTGCCTTCCCCATATAGGAGGCAAAGGATTCAACCGCAAAAGTACTTCCTCCGAGCATATCGCCAAAGGTCCACAAGTCGGCAAGCGGGTTTTGATAATCCATACCCTGCAAACTTTCATAGACTTTCATATCGAAAAAATCATTGGATTCAAAAAATCCATTTCCAAGGGAAGTCCCAAGTGCGGCTTGCATCCTTATGACCGGTTCAGTTCTCACCCAGTTCAATTCATCAAAGCTCATGTCAACCTGGTGATAAGAATTGGAGTAGGGTCCCTGTGAATTGTAATCGTCAGATCGGGTCAATCGCAGCAATTCCCTCGCAATAGTATAATTCATTAACAGGTCGGGATGATAGATCGAATCATTTTCAATATATACTGCAACTTCTGCACTTGGAGACATGATACTGTTCTTTCCAAATAGAAAAACTTCTGAGCGCATTGAAACCCTTACCGTGTCATTATTGGATATCTCTAAAAGTGCATTGTTACCCCGGATTCCAGTGCCTGCAAGATTTGCACCCTGCATGGAGATTGCACCCCGGTAATCAATTCCCTCAACGACTTCATTCAGCACATAACTGCTCTTGTAACTTTTGAACTGGGGATATTTTGCCGCTTCAGGATTTTTAATCCTGGTGATCCTGTCCTCCAGGATGCCAATTATGGGATCATCAATCAATAACCGATGCTCAAATATTGCAGAGTCTGCCTTATATTCCGGCCTGCTGAACAGGAGCCGGTAGTTCTGAAGTTTCGCAAAAACAGTATCGCGGCTCAGGCCGGCACGATCCCAGAATACCCGCCCGGATGTTCCTACAAATACCTGACTCACAGGGTCTACATATCCTGATACATCATGCACCATGATGCTGTCACCCGAGGAAATACCGACAAGTGTGTTCCCCGATGTGAAGATCTTCACACGATCATCATATACGAAGTCGAAAGACTGTTCCAGCATCTTCCATGAGAGTGAAGATGAATTGTAGAACATGGATTGATCCAGCATCAGGAAGACGGTATTGTTCACATTAGCGATCTCCTTAAGCAATGTATTCTCGTTTTCCATGAAACTCCTGTAGCCCTCGATCCAATTGTCATAACCCAGATCCAGTTTCCCCTCACGATGAAACTCTTCCAGGATCCTGAGGAACATAATATAGTGGGGGCGTGGCCGGCAACTGCGCTGCCTCATCAGCTCGGAGATCTCCATTATTTCCACCCGGTTTTGATGATCCAGTGAGTCCCAGGTAGATATAAATCCATTAAAAACCGGATCTTCGTCATCCATCAGTGATGTGCCGAATAGGGTTGTCAATTCCTGGATGTAATTTGAAGTATCCTGGGAAAATTCACGGACATACTGGCTATATGAAATGGTAAATGTCAGGGTGAAAATGGCAATGGAAAAGAGCTTTTTCATGGGATAATGCTTTCAAATTCTGTTCCTGTTTGGGGAATCTTAAACCAAAGTACAAATTTCCTTTGAAAAAACGGAAAATCAGGACAGGGATGCGCTCCTGACAACTCAATCGGAGCGGAATGAAATTGCTTGCCATTCCCCTTCGCGATATGATCCCTCCTTTTTAAAACCATACTCCAACGCCCTTTCCTCCAATGCCTTCTGATCATGCCACATGATCCCTGACAGCAACAATGAACCTCCAGGGTTCAACTGCTTTCTGAACAGCGGCATCAGTTCCATGAGTACATTCCGGTTGATATTGGCCAGGATCACATCGTAAAAACGGTGGCTTACTTTTTCCATCCCTCCCAGAACGACTTCGATTCCCCCGCAATTATTCGTCTGTATATTATCCAGGCAGTTCCTGTAAGACCATTCATCAATATCCGCAGCCACAACGTGTTTCGCAGATCTTTTACATGCCAGAATCGCCAGAACACCCGTTCCACTGCCCAGGTCCAGCACCTCCTTATCCGTCATGTCTGTATTGAGGATGGCTCTGATCATCATCCTTGTGGTCTGATGATGCCCCGTCCCAAATGACATCCTGGGATCGATAACAATATCGTAATCAAATGTGGTTTTCCGATCATGGAAGGATGCTCTCACCTGAACAGACTGGTCAATCTCTATGGGTTGAAACTCACTTTCCCATTTTGCATTCCAGTTCATTTCAGGGACAGGATGACAATCAAATTCCATGGTCTCCGATCCTTCTGACAGAGTATTCAGCAGAGCATTTAACCTGTCATCATTCCTCTCCGCTTCAGGAAGATAGGCAAGCAGTGTATCTTCGGCCTCAAGTATACCTGTAAACCCCTCTCCATCCAGCAAGGCAATGAGCATTTCTGTGATGGAAACGGACGAAGGATAATTGAACTTGTATTCAAGAATGATCATGCTGCATGATCCTGAGGAAGACCGCGCTTAAAAAGCATCAACGATTTGAATAAAGTCTCCCGCTTTTAGAGAGGCACCCCCTATCAGTCCACCGTCAACATCAGGATTCGCAAATAACTCCTGGGCATTTGAAGGTTTACAACTTCCGCCATAAAGAAGGGTTGTATCATCCGATACGGATCCATCAAATAATTCTGCCAGCAGGTCCCTGATAAATTTATGCATCTCCTGTGCCTGTTCCGGTGAGGCTGTAACACCGGTTCCAATGGCCCATACCGGTTCGTAGGCAATAATGATATTTGCCATATCGGCTGCAGCCAGGTCTTTCAATCCGACTGTTATCTGCTCCCTGATCACATCGAAATGCCTTTCTGCCTCTCTTTCTTCAAGCAGTTCCCCGCAGCAAAAGATCGGTGACAATCCCTTCGAGAGTGCCAGCTTGGTCTTCTTATTAAGCAATTCGTTGTCTTCGTGGAAGTAGGATCTTCTCTCAGAATGCCCGATAATTACAAACTCAGCTCCGGCTGATTTTAACATGTCAGGGGATATCTCACCGGTATAAGCACCACTTTCCTCGCTGGAACAGTTCTGTGCTGAGAGCCTAACATCGCTGATCACGTCGCGTACCTTGGCCAGATGTGTAAAAGGAGGTGCTATGATCACAATTGCATCGCTCTTTTTGTTTTTTGCAGTAGCTTCAACAGCCTTAGCAAGTTCAAGCCCTTCGTGGAGCTGTGTATTCATTTTCCAGTTGCCCGCAACAATTTTTCTTCTCATGATAGATTAACTTTTACAATTTAATTTTCGCGTGATAAAGATAATCATAATTCGGTGGATTTGTCCAGGTTTCTGTTGTCATACCAGTCTCACTCTCGGATCGAGGAGGGAATATGAGATATCCACAAGGATATTCACGATCACGAATACCGAGGCAATGGTGATCACGGCACCGAGTACCACAGGCATATCATACTGGTTCAATGCATTGACAATGAGATAGCCCAATCCTTTCCAGCCAAAGATATACTCAACAAAAACGACACCTGCCATCAATGATGCAAACCAGCCGCTTACCGCGGTGACAATAGGATTCATGGAGTTTCGCATCCCATGCCGGATGATCACCCTTGAAAATGCAATGCCCTTGGCCTTTGCCGTCCGAATATAGTCCTGCCCCAATACATCGAGCATTGCATTCCTGGTGAGCTGTATAATAATGGATAAGGGCCGGATACCAAGCGTGATTGACGGAAGGAGAAGATTTTTCAATACCAGCGTTCTTCCATTTCCCAGGTCATCTATCTCGAATAGGTTACCGGTAAGGTTCAGGTGAGTAAAATCGGCAAGTACGAATGCAAACAACCATCCAAATAGAATTGCAGTGAAAAACGACGGCAGGGACACCCCAATTGTACTTATAACCAATGCTGCACGGTCAAAAAAGGAGTCTTTCCTGATGGCACACAGGATACCGATCAATAGTCCGGCTGCAAATGCAAAAAAGATCGAAGTAAGTGCAAGCAGAAAAGTGGTTGGGATTACATCGGCGATCATACTTGTAACCGTTCTCCTGTTTTGATAACTGAGTCCGAGGTATGGTGGCTTCAATACAACAGCTCCAGATCCGGATTTGATCAGCGTGGAAGCACCGGGATATTTTTGCGGATCCAGGTAAAAATAGCTGTCGGCATTTTGCAGGTTATGGATGGAGACCGGCGAAAGGTCATTCAAATAACGGACATATTGTAAGCTAAGTTTCCTGTCCAGACCCAGCTCCTCCCTGATCAGTTCAACGGTTTTAAGGTCTGCCCTCTGACCAAGCATCATGCGTGCCGGATCCCCAGGAAGAACATTAAAAAGCATGAATACAAGGGTGACTACACCCCATAACACAAGGAGTCCGTAAAAAGATTTATATATGATCCTTCTAAACACGTTGGTGACTCTGTTTCCACGGAATGGCCTGCAATATACTCAGCAGCAATATGACTCCCAGGATGTAGACTGCCCAGGTCAACTTTTCCCTGCTGTTCATTATCCAGCCGGGACTCATTGCTGCTGCGGACCGGTCAAAATCGATCAAATTGAGCTCAAGGGGTTCCATATACCCCTCCTCAATGAGCTGACTGATCTCAGGATCCTGTTCCTCTTTGTAACGATCAATCTCTTCAGGCCAGGAACCGTTCCATTTTTCCATTTCCGGAAAATCGTCCCCCGCCCATTTCCCCGTGATGCTTCCATTTTTAAGAAGTACAAACCCCGGATTGGACCGGACAACAGTTTTCAGCATGGTTTCATCAGCAGCATAAAATTCGTAAGTAAGCCCGTTCGTGGCAGCCATCTCCTCCAAAATCTGTCCGGCCGATGCAGTGACCGGAATAAACCTGAAGTCTGACGAAAGGTCCTCAAGTTCAGACCACCTGTTCCCGCGGGAGAGCACCTTTCCGTCTGATTTTTGCAGATCGTAGCTGATCAGAAGCAAAGAATACCCTTCAAAATTAAGGATTTCATCTGTCACATCATTACCATCAGGATCAAGGATCCCAAAATCGTGAATCGGTGGTTCATACCCTTTATTCACAAGGATCGATTCACTTGTTTCAAAAGCATATTTTGATGTGTCCTTCGGGTAATTTTCCAGTGAAAACGCCTCATTCTCACCTGTCTCCAGGTTCCTGTAGTACAATATGGTCTCATATTCATCCACTGGTGCTCCTTCAGGTATCACCATTTCCCCGGGAATGAAGGTGCCCACATCGTAGGGCCTGAAATCAATGAAAGGAAGATGCCTCAATGCTGTGAGGGACAGCACAACTCCACCTGTAAAAATCAGGAGGATCAGGGAACGTTCCAGTCCACTCCCATGGACATTGCGTGCTCGTTTCCGGGAGGTGAATAATATCAGTACGAACACCATCAATACCACGTTCTTAAAGAAGGTCTCCCAATTGGTCAGTACAAGCGCATCCCCAAAACACCCGCAATCTGTAACCGGATTGGTAAGGGCCAGGACAAAGGTCAGCAATGTAAAAAATCCCATAAATAGCAAAAGGATCACATAGACGATCTTTTTCTGGTAACCCAGGATGAGGGTCAATCCGAGCACCAGTTCAAAAACCGCGAGAAAGATCCCCAGTCCGAGACTCAGTCCATCCAGGAATTCCAGTCCGAATGCCTGGAAATAATCAGAGAACTTGTAAGCCGACCCCAACGGGTCAATGGCTTTCACGAAACCGCTAAATAAAAATACAATTCCAAGGATAAACCGACTCAATGTTTTTATTGCTTTCATAGCTGTATATTCTTTTACTATCAGAGGCCGACTGTTGTTACCAGGTCGTCGAAAATTGTTTCCGGTGATTTCATTTTTCCCTGGTCGTCTGCGCAATTGATCACCCTGAGATCACCGAATTTACTGCATATCCCAAGATAAACACTCCTCACCTTCTCCTGGAAGTCAAGATCATTTTCATGAATATCCTTTTGTCCCTTCAGGTAACTCCTGTCTTCCCCGCTCCTTTCCTCAGACAATCTGCTCCTGGTAAAATCAAACGGCACATCAAGAAATATGTTCATATCGGGAGCAGGCAATTCATGGTTCTTATATTCAAGTTCCAGGATCCATTCGGCAAGTTCATCCTGCAAAACCTGGTCCCTGAACTTCGCACATTGAAAGGCAATATTGGAATAGACATACCGGTCGACGATCACGAGGTACCCCTGATCCATCCACTTCTGCATCATTGGCCGGGCATCGTTTCTGTCCCCTGCGAACATCAGTGCCACCAGGTAGGGATCAACCTCGTCATTTTTGCCCATCTCCCCACGCAGGAACCTGGCGATCAGTTTTCCGTATACACCCTCCTCGAGGCGGGGGAAATGGAGATATTTATACTTTATCGATCGCGCAGTCAGGTACTTCCTCAACCGTTCCAGCTGGGTAGATTTCCCCGAACCGTCAAGTCCTTCAATTACAAGAAATCTCATGAACTCTTTTCAATTGTTTATAAATATTTTTATTTATTTTGTCCCGGATTCCGGTCGGAATTGAATCCTCACCTGTCATGGCCGGGTCAGATAAAACAGCGCCGTATCAAAAATATTTCCCATGCTGGAAAACAAAGCTAAAGATACATTTTTTTCAAAGAATCGCAGTCTGAACTGCAGGGGCAGACTCTTAAGTCTCGCTTCACCGCGTGTGATGGGTATACTGAATGTTACGCCGGATTCGTTCCATGATGGCGGACATTATACCGAACCAACTGCTGCTGTTGACAGAGCAGGTGAAATGCTCTCCCATGGGGCAGATATCATAGATGTTGGTGCTGCTTCATCCAGACCCGGGGCAGAAATGATAAGCCCGGAGCTGGAACTGGAACGACTTGAGCCTGCTATGTACGCACTCAGGGAAGCGTTCCCTGATGCGATTGTCTCCATCGACACAACACATGCACAGGTGGCAGAGAAAATGGTCACTGACTTCGGTGCCGATCTCATAAACGACATCTCTGCGGGCGATCTTGATCCGGCCATGTTCCCAATGATCACTAAGCTGAAGGTCCCTTATATAATCATGCATATGAAAGGGATTCCGGGAAATATGCAACTCAACCCTGAATACCAGAACGTCACAGATGAGATCATACGGTATTTCTCAGAAAAGGTACATCAATTGCACCAGCGAGGTGTGAGTGATGTTTTGATCGATCCTGGATTTGGATTTGGAAAAAACCTTGAGCACAACTACGAACTGCTGTCACAGGTATCTGATTTACAGATGTTTCAGCTACCCATTGTTGCAGGCGTGTCAAGGAAATCGATGATTTCGGGTCTGCTCGGATCATCGAGGAATGAATCACTTAACGGCACAACAGCGGTACATATGATCTTGTTGCAGAAAGGGGTGGACATCATCAGGGTACACGATGTAAAGGAAGCAGCAGAGGCTGTAACGATATTCAATGAGACCCGGACAAAAACAAGCTGAAACCTTTGATCATCTTTTTGTACATTTGTCTGGAGAGAATTACAGATGACGCCACTATTCATTCATATCCGGTTGCTGGATATCATCGATATCCTACTAGTAGCGATACTCCTGTACCAGCTGTACATGCTTGTCAGGGGTACGGTGGCGCTGAACATTATCGTTGTCATCGCAGTGATCTACCTGTTCTGGTGGATAGTAAGAGCACTCCAGATGGAACTGCTCAGCTCGATCATCGGGCAGGTGATCGGTGTGGGGGTAATCGCACTGATCATCGTATTCCAGCAGGAGATACGGCGATTCCTGATCTACATGGGATCGAGATATGTCGACGGGAACATGATCAGCCTGGATCGTTTTTTCAACATGAGATTTGAGTCGAAACCCAGGATTCCGATCAAATCAGTACTGAAGGCTGTGATGCAGATGGCCCAGACAAAGACCGGTGCACTGATCGTCATCCGGAGGAAGTCCAACCTGAAAATGTATACCGAATCGGCAGAGGTATTGTACAGTCATACCTCTAGCAGACTTATCACAAGCATATTCAATAAGACCGGTCCGTTGCACGATGGAGCAATCGTAATCGACCGGGACCAGTTGGTGGCGGCCCGTGTGATTCTTCCCGTTACAGATAAACCCAACCTGCCTCCCGAGTACGGACTCCGCCACCGCGCCGCATTAGGTATATCGGAGGTAACCGATTCACTTGTGGTCATTGTATCCGAGGAAACAGGACAGATCTCCATCGCCGAAAACGGAATCCTTCAGAAAAATATCGGGATCAAGATCCTGACCCAGAAACTGGAAGAGGAATTTGGTGATTGAGTGAATCAGTCTGGCTTCCTGTTCCTGAAAAGAAATCCCGCCTTGCCCTCCTCTCCCCTGAGCAGTCTGCGTATGTTCTTCCTGTGTGTGATCAACAAGAGAACCGCTGCAAGCAATGAGAATATCCAGAGGGATCTGAATGGCGAATCAAAGACGAAGATCACCCATACCGGGAATGATAAACCGGCAACAATGGAACCAAGTGAAACAAATTTCCAGATAAGCAGTACAAGGATGAATGTGGCCAATGCGCAAATCGTTGCCAGGGGATGGAGTCCAATGCATACACCGGCAATCGTTGCAACCCCCTTCCCCCCCCTAAACCCTGCGAACAAGGGGAATACATGACCTGTCACTGCGCATATTCCAAGGATTATTGACATGATCATCGCCACATCTCCATTCTGCGGAATTGATTTCTGCAGGGTGATGAGTGAAACCGCTGCCCAGCCCTTGAAAATATCAAACAACAAGACCGGAACGCCTGTCCGCACCCCCAGCACACGCATCACATTCGTTGCGCCTGCATTACCGCTCCCGTGCTCGCGTACATCAATACCGTGAAAGATCTTCCCTGTCCAGACTGCGGCAGGGATTGAGCCAAGCAAATATGCAGCTGGTACCATCCATACTGCAAAGAGTAGTTCTGAGTTCTCCAATGTCACCGTATCAGATCTTCGGGCCAGCTTCCTTCTCAAGCCGTTTTCCCTCCTGGTTATCGGTAAACTGCCTGAAGTTATTAATGAATCTTTCAGCCAGGTCGCGTGCTTTCCTTTCCCATTCAGCTGGATCAGCATAAGTATCTCGTGGATCAAGGATGCCATCATCAACGCCTTCAAGAGAAACCGGTGCTTCAAGGTTAAAATAGGGAATGGTCCGGGTATCGGCAGCATCGATATTTCCATTCAGAATAGCATCGATAATGGCCCTTGTATCTTTAATGGAAATTCTTTTTCCTGTCCCATTCCATCCTGTATTTACCAGGTAAGCAGAGGAACCTGCAGCCTCCATCCGTTTCACCAGTTCGGTCCCGTATTTTGTTGGGTGTAATGTAAGGAATGCCGCTCCGAAGCAAGCTGAAAATGCCGGAACCGGTTCGGTGATCCCACGCTCGGTCCCTGCAAGTTTTGCTGTAAATCCAGATAGGAAATGATACTTGGTCTGGTCGGGTGTCAGTTTTGACACTGGTGGCATTACGCCGAATGCATCTGCAGTAAGAAAAATGACCCGACTTGCATGACCGGCACGTGAGACGGGTTTTACAATATTGTCAATATGGTAGATCGGATACGAGACCCTTGTATTCTCGGTGATGGATCCGTCATCAAAATCCACCTTGCCGGCCTGATCAACGGAAACATTTTCCAGCAGTGCGTCCCGGCGAATGGCATGATAGATATCCGGTTCATTCTCCTCACTCAGGTGAATTGTTTTTGCATAACACCCCCCTTCAAAATTAAATACCCCGTCATCATCCCAGCCATGTTCATCATCGCCGATCAGTGCGCGGTTGGGATCCGTTGACAATGTGGTCTTCCCGGTTCCCGAGAGGCCGAAAAAGATCGCCGTGTCACCATCCGGTCCTACATTTGCAGAGCAGTGCATAGCTGCAATTCCGCGCAATGGAAGGTAATAATTCATCACTGAAAAGATCCCCTTCTTCATTTCACCCCCGTACCAGGTTCCCCCGATCACTCCCATACGTTCATTCAGATTAAAAAATACGAACACTTCGGAATTCAGTCCCTGTTTTTCCCATTCCGGGTTGGTAGTCTTGGCAGCATTGAGCATAACAAAATCCGGCTCGAAGTCCTTCAACTCTTCGTCCGTGGGCCGGATGAACATGTTTTTTACGAAATGGGCCTGCCATGCCACCTCCATGATGAACCTGACCTTTAACCTGCTGTCTTTGTTGGCACCACAGAAAACATCCATCACATAGAGTTTTTTTCCTGACAGCTCCCCGGCGGCCAGGCTAAACCCTTTTTTCCATGTCTCCTCATCGATTGGTTTGTTGTCGGAGGATTTTGCCTTATCCGATTTCCACCATACGGTATCCCTGGTGGTATCATCCAAAACGATATATTTGTCTTTAGGTGACCGGCCTGTAAAAACGCCGGTATCAACTTTGACTGCCCCAAATTCTGATTCAACTCCTTTTTCATACCCCTCAAGGGAGGCGTCCAGCTCTTCGCTGAATAATTGCTTATAACCAGGATTGTACAGAACTTCACTGGGATTTTTAATCCCATACTTATCCAGGTCAAGGGCATTGGTTTTGATGCTCATGGTAGTTGTTTTAATTTAACAAAATCAGAATTTCAGGATCAATTTCGGCATGGTTCCCTAATCTTATCAAATATCAAAAAAAAAGCAGTAAAAACAAAGTTCTACTGCTTTTCAATGAATTCAAATTTCCAGGACTAACGATCATACTTGATCGAAGCCCTGCCAGCTGCGAGTCGTGCGATCGGCACCCTGAACGGAGAACAACTTACGTAGTTCATACCCACCTTGTAGCAGAATTCCACAGAGCTTGGGTCTCCACCATGTTCACCACAAATACCTACCTTAAGATCGGCATTCGTCGAACGTCCCTTTGTGGTACCAATCTCGACAAGCTGACCGATTCCTTCCTGGTCGAGAGACTGGAACGGGTCAACCTTCAGGATTCCCTTCTTGAGGTACACCGGCAGGAATTTACCTGCATCGTCACGAGAATAACCAAAGCCCATCTGGGTAAGGTCATTTGTTCCGAATGAGAAAAACTCTGCATGGTTCGCGATCTTATCAGCTGTAAGTGCAGCCCTTGGGATCTCGATCATTGTACCAACGAGGTACTCACACTTTTCACCTTTTTCCTCGAATACTGTTTCAGCGGTTTTCCTGATGATATCTTCCTGCATCCTGAACTCTTCAACTGTACCGATCAAAGGAACCATGATCTCCGGTCTTGCGTCAACACCTTTTTTCTTCAGGTTCACGGCTGCCTCAATGATGGCCCTGGCCTGCATCTCGGTGATTTCAGGATAGGTGTTGCCAAGACGGCATCCGCGGTGTCCGAGCATGGGGTTGAATTCATGCAGGTCTTCCACCAATGCCTTGATATCGTCAACTGTAACACCCATCTGGTCTGCCATCTCTTTCTGATTTTCATCATCGTGCGGCACGAACTCGTGCAATGGCGGGTCAAGCAGTCGGATGGTGACTCCGTATCCCTGCATCGCTTCGAGAATTCCTTCGAAATCTTCACGCTGGTAAGGCAGCAGTTTTTCAAGTGCCTTCCTTCTTTCAGCTTCATCAGAAGCGAGGATCATTTCACGCATCGCAATGATACGCTCTCCTTCAAAGAACATATGCTCTGTACGTGTCAGCCCGATACCCTTGGCACCAAAATCTCTTGCCACCTTGGCATCATTTGGTGAATCCGCGTTCGTGCGCACATCCATTTTGGTAAGTTTCTCAGCAAGTTCCAGGACCTTACCGAAGTCACCACTCAGTTCAGGATCGATCGTTGTGATCTTGCCTTCGTAGACATTTCCTTCTCCACCGTCGAGTGAGATCCAGTCACCTTCGTTCAGTGTTTTTCCACCAACGACCATGGTCCTGGTCTTGTAGTTGATCTTCACACCTCCGGCTCCTGAAACGCAGCATTTACCCATTCCGCGTGCCACAACAGCAGCGTGGGAAGTCATCCCTCCGCGTGCAGTGAGGATTCCCCTGGCAATATTCATTCCCTCAAGGTCTTCCGGTGATGTTTCAATACGTACCAGGATCGACTGCGGGAATTTTTCTGCTTCATCAGCAAAGAAAACGATCTGACCTGTGGCGGCTCCGGGTGATGCCGGCAATCCGTTTGCGATCACTTCAGCGTCGGCAAGCGCCTTCTTGTCAAATACCGGGTGTAACAGCTCATCCAGTTTTGCAGGCTCCTGTCTGAGCAGTGCTGTTTTATCATCGATCATTCCATCGCGAAGCAGGTCCATCGCAATCTTCACCATGGAGGCGGCGGTACGTTTCCCGTTACGTGTCTGCAGCAACCAGAGTTTACCATCCTGGATGGTGAACTCAATATCCTGCATGTCCTTATAATGATTCTCAAGCTTGGTCTGTGTATCATCAAGTTCTTTATATACTGTCGGCATCAGCTCTTCCAGTGATGGAAACTTGGATGAACGAACCTCTTCAGAAACACCTGCAAGTTTGGCCCACCTCAATGAACCCTCTTTTGTGATCTGCTGAGGTGTGCGAACACCTGCAACAACGTCTTCACCCTGTGCATCGATCAGGTATTCCCCGTTGAAGATATCTTCACCAGTGGCTGCATCCCTTGTAAATGCAACGCCGGTTCCGGAGTTGTTCCCCATATTACCGAATACCATTGCCTGAACATTGACGGCTGTACCCCACTCTTCCGGGATCTGGTGCATCTGGCGATAATAAATAGCGCGATCAGTATTCCAGCTGTCAAAAACAGCCATCACAGCTCCCCAAAGCTGATCCCATGGATCTACCGGAAATTCCTGTCCGGTCTGCTTTTTCACAGCAGCTTTAAACTTTTCTACGAGTCCTTTCAGGTCTTCAACATCAAGTTCATTGTCGTTGTCTACACCCTTTGCCTCTTTCACCTCTTCAAGAATCTCCTCGAATGGATCAATATCTTCCTTGCTCTCAGGCTTCATTCCCATGACAACATCACCATACATCTGAACAAACCTGCGGTAGCTGTCCCAGGCAAACTTTTCATTTCCGGTTTTGGCGATCAACCCCTTCACTGCATCCTCATTCATACCAAGGTTCAATACAGTATCCATCATACCGGGCATTGAGACCCTTGCTCCTGAACGTACAGACATCAGACAGGGATTCTCATTGCTTCCGAATTTTGTTCCCATGATCTGTTCTACATTCTTGACTGCAGCTTCCACTTCGGGCTTAAGCAGCTCGGCTACTTTTTCACGACCAAGTTCATAGTACTCAGCACAAACATCGGTGGTGATGGTGAATCCCGGAGGAACGGGTACACCAATCAGGTTCATTTCAGCCAGGTTGGCTCCTTTGCCGCCCAGCAAATTCTTCATGTCAGCTTTTCCTTCAGCCTTCTTGTCTCCAAAGGTGTAAACACGCTTAACTTTTGACATTCTTATATTCTTTTAAGTGTTAATAATGAACGAGTTAACTATGGGAAATTTTTTGAAAGTACAAATGTATCCAAAAAATTGATAAAACAATTCTAAATAGAGTTAAATAATTGTATACTTCTGTATACCCGGGGGTGATTTTCACCGCCGTGATCTCGGGTGATGGCTGATAATGGTTTCCCGCAGATATTCCCTGTCGAGGTGCGTGTATATCTCGGTAGTTACAATGGATTCGTGGCCCAGCATTTCCTGGACCGCCCGGAGATCTGCACCCCCGTTGACCAGGTGTGTTGCGAAGGAGTGCCGGAAGGTATGCGGACTGATCTTTTTTTTAAAGCCAGCCCTTTCGGCGAGCTGCCTGATGATCGTAAAAACCATGACCCGGGTGAGCTGCCTGCCGCGCCTGTTCAGGAAAAGAATATCACTGTGGCCCATGTCATTGTCAAGCATCGCATTCCTGTCGGGCATATACTGATCGATCTCACGGAGTGCCGTATGACTGACTGGGACCAGTCGCTCCTTATCCCCTTTCCCGATGATCCTGATATATCCTTCATCCCTGTAAATGTCTGAAATTTTCAGACCCACCAGCTCACTCACCCTGAGGCCGCAACTGTATAGCACTTCCAGCATCGCCTTGTTTCTCCTCCCCAACGGATTGCTGAGATCGATCTTTGATATCAGCCGGTCAATCTCTTCGATGGAGAGGACCTCGGGTAATTTCCTCCCTGTCCTTGGCATTTCCATGGATTGTGTAGGATCGGCTGGAATTCTTTCCTCAAGCAGCAGGTACCTGAAGAATGATCTGATTCCAGAGACCAGCCTGGATTGGGTACGTGTATTGACCCCCAGCTCACCGGTCCATCCGAGAAATTCGTGCAGGATCGCCTTGTCGACGCGTTCCGGGGGCATGACGATCCCCTTCATATCAAGGAATTGCATCAGTTTTCGGATGTCGTTCTCGTAGGCCTCAACAGAATTTTCCGACAATCCCTTTTCGAGCTTTAGAAAACTCCTGTATTCCGCAATCAATTCCTCCCAGGTTTCCATGATCAGGCTTATTGCGATGCAAGTTATCAGAAATTTCCAATAGCTGGAACGTTACCAGGGAACTCTTTCAAACATCAGGATCAGGGAGATTCCCATGGCACCCCCGGCGACCAGAAGGTTCCACTCACGCCTGGGTGCCTTGAATATCCTGGTGATCAGCCAGGAGAGGCTCATTACCAAAATCACAACCAGGATCTGTCCCAGTTCGATCCCCACATTGAATGCAAAAAGCGGTGTTGTTATCCGTTCCTCACTGCCTAACAAGCTCTTAAGATACCCGGAGAATCCCAGGCCGTGGATCAGTCCGAAAAACAAGGAAGCAACATATTTGAGCATGTGCAGCTTACCTCCGGCGGTCGATTGCCGATATACCGCATTGAAGATTGCAGTAATAAAGATTGTAAGCGGAATTAAAAACTCGATCAGTCCGACCGGCAAATCGATCATTTCGAAGGTTGAAAGTACCAGTGTAGCTGTATGGCCGACTGTAAAGGCAGTGATCAGAATAAGTACCCGCTTCCATTCGTTAAAATAGTAGACCGAACAGAGTGTCATGATAAAGAGAATATGGTCGTATCCCCTGAAATCCAGTATATGCGTAACACCAAGTTCGAGATAGAGTCTGAATATTGACATGGTTCTGCTTTAAAAGTTACAAGTTTAATGTAAATTTGAAGAATGGAAAAGAGACTGATCATCCTGTTGCTGTTTTTGTCAGTTTTTCCGGAAACCTTTTCACATCCGGTTCATGTTTCTGTGGTGAATCTTACACTGAATGAAAAAACACTGAAGCTCTCCCTCAACACCTTCGTAGACGATTGGGAAACGGCATATTTTCATTACTATGGAAAAAAGATCAGTCTGAAAGAGCCGGCTCACCTGCAAGGTGATTGGTTCAGGGATTACCTGGAGGCATCTTTGAAGGTAAGTGAAGGGAAGAAAGGGGATGTAATTCAGTTCACTATTGACACCGTATACTTCGATGAACTTTCCATGCACATTGAATTGAGTTCAAAACTGAAACAAAATCCGAAAACTTTGTACATTTACAACGCGATACTTACAGATATTTTTGCCGACCAGACCAACTTATTGATCTATTCCTCCGGGAATAGGGAGAAAGGAATTAAATTTGATTTTCACAGGAAAGAAGAAGTCCTGAACCTGAGGTGAGCGGATGAAGAGATTATTTCTATTTATTACGATATTATTGCTGCTGGTGAAGCCCGTCTCCGGCACCCACAACCGGGCGGGGGAAATTACACTTCGTCAGCTCGATGAATTCACCTATGAGATCCTTATTACAACCTTCACCTATACGCTCAGTCAAGCCGACCGTGCCTCCCTTGAGGTTCAGTGGGGTGACAATACCATGAGTTCCGCCGCGAGGCAAAACATCACACGATTGCCTAATTTCTATCAGAAAAATATCTATAAGGCGCAACACACCTTTCCAGGTGCCGGAACGTATGAGATCGTTGTCCAGGATCCCAACAGGAACCTGGGTGTAAAGAACATTCCAAATTCTGTCAACGTGGTCTTTTCCATCAAAACCACGATTTCGATCAATCCTGCCATCGGGCAAAATTCCACACCGGTCCTGCTGAATCCGCCCATCGACCGCGCTGCCCTGAACCAGGTTTTTATCCACAATCCAGCAGCCTACGATCCGGACGGTGACAGCATCTCCTATAAACTTACTGTCTGCACGGAAGAAGATGGCAAGCCCATTGAAAACTATGTTCTTCCGGGTGCGAGTGATACACTTTTTATCGACCCGGTGACAGGAGATCTGAACTGGATCAGGCCCAATGAGACCGGGATCTACAATATCGCCATAGATATTGAAGAGTGGAGGGAAGGTGTGAAGATCGGCAACATCGTCAGGGACATGCAGATCGAGGTTTATGAAACTGATAACCAAACCCCGATCCTGGAAGACCTTCCGGACCTTTGCGTGGAGGCAGGGACCCTGGTCGAGTTCCGCGTGAAGGCAATCGATCCGGACAATGATTCGGTAAGGCTTACAGCCACAGGCGGTCCGTTTGTCGTCGACGGTAGCCAGGCGGAATTTGATATCGACCAGGCAAATTCATACCCCGGAAACAGCGAGGCAGTATTCCGCTGGCAAACCAACTGCAGTCATGTCAGACAGCAGTCATATACAGCCGTAATCAAAGCCGAAGACAACAACCCGGATACCAAGCTCGTCGACATCATCAACGTCAATATCAGGGTAACCGGGCCACCCCCGGGGGACCCTACGCTCATTCCTGCTTCCAACAGCATCACTGTCACCTGGCCGGAAGACCCATGTCCCTCGGTAACCGGATACAGGATCTACAGGAAAGAGGGACCCTCAGGTTACACCCCTGACTCTTGTGTTACCGGGGTACCTGCCAGCACAGGTTATGTGGGAATCGCGCTTGTCAGCGAAAGGGAGGAAACGATCTATTTCGATGACAATAATGGGAATGGGCTCGAACAGGGCACTGAATTTTGTTATATGATCGCATCGGTCTATCCCGATGGTGCCACCGGCTATCCAAGCATGGAAGTTTGCTCGCCCCTTGTTGCCGGACTCCCGGCACTGATGCAAGCGAGTGTGACAGACGACAGTCCTTCAGGTGACATTGAGCTCAGATGGGTGCAACCCCGTAATCTGGACACCATCCCCGCCAATGGTCCATATGAATATGTGATCACAAGAAGCTCAGGACTATTCGGGGATATTCCCGAAGCGGTCTTCACAAAGAACACTGCGGATATTACAGATACTGTTTTCACAGATACTGATGTGGATACCCAATCTTTTCCCTATTCCTACAGCATCGCACTGTACAATAACGAACCAGGCAACAGGTTCGCCATCAGTGACACTTCAAAGCTTGAGACCGCATCTTCGTTTTACCCTGATCTAATTGGCGGTGATAACCAGATCGAGCTGACCATGGTAAAAAATGTCCCCTGGATCAACTATGATTATACCATTTACAGGTACAGTGATGCAAGCGGCAATTTTGATTCCATCGCCTACACCACTGATCCAGTATATGTCGACAGGGGATTGCAGAACAACACAGAGTATTGCTACAGGGTAAAAAGTACGGGATGGCGAAGTATTGAAGGAACACTTTATGAAAATGTAAACTACAGTCATGTCAACTGCACCCAGCCTGTTGATACGACTCCGCCCTGCACTCCTGTCCTTAGAGGACAATCGTTCTGTGATAAGTTCTATAATCTCCTGACATGGGGATTCAATTCTGACACTTGCCTGGAGGATGTTGAAGGTTACCGACTATACTATTCACAAACACAGGATGGAGTTCCTGAGCTGGTACAGGATTATGAAAGTCAAAAAGACGACACCTCATATATTGATATGAAGACCGAAGCTACACTGACAGGATGTTACTACATCAGTGCTGTGGATTCATTTGCAAACGAGTCACCGCTTTCAGTTCAGCTATGTCTTGATGAGTGTTCAGACTATATTCTTCCAAATTTCTTTTCACCCAACAATGACAGGAAGAATGACCTGTTCATACCCAATCGTACAACGTATGTTGAAAAAGTAGATTTCCAGGTATTCAACAGGTGGGGTTTGCTTGTATTCCGCACCGAAGATCCTGACCTGAACTGGGATGGTAAAATCATGAACACCAACACAGTTGTATCGCCAGGGGTCTATTACTACATATGCGAGGTTTTCGAGCCCAGGCTGGGCGGATTGGAATCCTATACGCTCACAGGCTTTATTTATGTATTTGCAGGTGACGAAAACGAAGTATTTATAGAGTAATGAAGAAGAGGTATCTTTTCATATTGATGATCGTACTATTTACTGCCAATGCAGGTGGCCAGAATGACCCGCTGTTGAGGTCAGGGTCCCTCATGTCTGTTGGCAAATACGATTCTGCGGCACAGATCCTATCCATGGCCATCGTGAATCAGCCAGGAAATACAGATCTTTATTACAACCGCGGTATATGTAATTTTAAATTGAAACGATACGACAAGGCACTGGGCGACTTTCTTTTTGTCAATAAACGAAGTTCAGGCAAGGCGAGCCTAATGCTTGCAAAGACGGAAGCCAGGCTGAATCATCCTGAACTTGCCGTCAAATACCTCCGTCAGCATCTGACATCCTATTACAAGCAGTCAGAAAGTGACTTGCTGCTGGATGAAGATCTCCAGTTACTGGAAAAAACAGATTCCTGGAAAAATCTCTGGCGGGAAAAGGAGTGGTATTCAGCATATGACAGGGAGCTGCAGGAAATAGAATACCTGATGTCAAACAGGGAAAACCTGGAGGCAATCAACCGGCTCAATGAACTGGATGGTACCGGGTTCAAAAAGACCATCGTCAACCAGTACCTTGCCGAATTGTATCTTGTATCGGGAAATGAGAAGGCGGCTATGGATGCCATCAACCGTTCAATTGCTGCAAACGGACGGAACACCGAGGCCCTGAAGATCAGAATTGAACTAAACACACTGGCTGAAAATTTCGAGAAAGCAGCAGCCGACTGTGATCAATTATTGCGGCAGGATCCCGTTGAATTTGAATATTACCTCACCTCCGGCAAATTGCTTTCAAAGACCGGGAAGTATGACCAGGCCCTGAAACGGGTGGGGACCTACCTTGAGTTGTTTCCCGGATCGCACAACGCCTTCAATACACAGGGCGAGATCCACTTTGAAAACGGACAGTTCCTGGATGCCTTGAAATCGTTCAATAAGGCACTAGAAGAAGAGAGTGGAAATGCAGATTATTTCTATAACCGGGGCAGGACATATGCGGCCACCGGAACCTATCGATATGCGGAGAAAGATTTTTCAATGGCCCTGGACCTTGATCCACTCAATCCGGAAACCTGGTTTGAAAAGGGAATAGCCGACCTTGAACTTGGAAATGAACAAACTGCCTGCTTTGATTTTAAGAAAGCTTTCAGGTATGGTAAATATGAAGCAAAGGATTTCATTGACAGGCTATGTAATAATTAATCATGAACAGTAATAAAAACGAAACTGAACAGAAAGCCAGGGAAGCTGAAATGAAACAGATCGGTATTCTCAGGTCGGGTAACAGCAACGCAATTCTTGACACGATTGAAGAGATCAGGAATACAGGCAAAACCACGATCCTCCCGGAGATCTTTGAATTGCTGCTTGATACAGAGGATGACGAAGTGATGGAAGCCTGTACCGGGCTATTGAATGATCTTAAATCAGCAGAGGGATCATCCCATGTAATCTCAGCCCTGAAAAATTCCAGGTACCGTCCTGTCAGACAAATCCTGGCATCTTCTTGCTGGCAAAGCGGGCTTGACTACAGTGCGCATTACCAGCTTTTTGCAAGGATCGTAATCAAAGATGATTATGCGGCTGCCATCGAGGCCTTCACTGTTATTGAAAACAGTCTTGGAGACCTGGATGATGATGAGATCGTCCAGCTCTCATCGCTGCTGAATGAAGGATTGTCCCAGGTAAGTGACAACAAGAAAAAGTTGATCCGCGAGCTTATTGGAGTTATCAGGAATTACTGATTCCTAGTGCATTTTTGAAAAATACTTAATGAACTGTGCTCTCTCATAAGCTGCAGGGTCGGCAAGATTTTTATAGCTCATTCTGCCCTTGAATTCTTCTATATCGCGGAACTGTTTCTTTTCCATCCAGGTTTTGACCTCCCCGACAATGTCCCGGAGGTAATCCACCCCATTCCTGTAAAGCACAGAACATACCTGGACTGCTTCAGCGCCGGCGAGAAGTTGTTTGACCACACCCAGACCGCTGTGCACACCGGTAGAGGCTGCAATATCAAGCTTTTCAACTTCAGAAGAGATAATGCCCACCCACCTGAGTGAATTCCTTATATCAGCCGGTGAACTAAGCACTTCGGCTGAGGACATTGTAAGATCATCGGTATTGATATCTGGAGCATAAAACCGGTTGAACAGCACGATTCCGGATGCCTTTCTGACAAAAAGCTCCTCTGCCATCCATGTCAGATTAGTAAAATGCATACCCAATTTAACCGTTACGGGGATGGAGACATTTTTTGTCACCGCCTCCAATATATTGAGATAGGTCATCTCATATTCCCTCGGATCCTTTTTCCGGTCATTGGCAAGGTAGTAGATATTCAGTTCGATCGCATCTGCTCCGGCTTCCTGCATCTGCGCGGTAAACTCAACCCAATCATTGCTGGAAAAACAGTTGACACTTGCAATCACAGGTATGTCCACTGCCTTTTTTGCGGCACTGATCAACTCAAGGTATGTATTCACAGAGTTTTCTTTCGCATAAGTGGCCAGGTAGTCTGCAGCTTCAGGGTATCCATCCCCCGTTTCCATTTTCCCGATCTCAAAACGAATCTGTTCCTCGAAAAGCGACTTCAGCACCACCGCGCCAGCGCCTGCCTCGGCGATTTTTTCAATTCTTGCCACTGAACCGGTCAGACCGCTGCTGGAAACGATCACCGGACTTTTCAGTTCTAATCCTGCATACCTGACTGATAGATCAACCATAGTTTTCCAGTTATTTATGAATAATGTCGCGGGCCAAATATCAAACTGCCCACCCTGACCATATTGCTGCCCTCCTCGATGGCAATCTTGTAATCATCCGACATACCCATTGAAAGGATATCAAAATCGGGAGCACCAGTGAAATGGTCTTTTTTCACCTGTTCAAATATACGTTTTAGATTTTTAAACTCCTCCCTGACAACGGCAGAATCATCCGTAAAAGTTGCCATCCCCATGAGTCCCCGAATTTTGACGAAGGATAGTTCTTTAAAGAGATCTGATTGCAGGGTCTGGTCAATATCCTCAGGTGAAATTCCAAACTTTGAGGCTTCACTTGCGATATGTATCTGCAGGAGACACTGGATGATCCGATCATTCTTGCGTCCCTCCTTGTTGATAACTTTCAGTAATTTCAGGCTGTCCACTCCGTGCACGAGGTGAACAAAGGGGGCAATATATTTCACTTTATTCGACTGCAGATGTCCGATCATATGCCACCTGATCTTCCCAGGCAATTGCTCTTGTTTTTCAAGCAGATCCTGTACCTTGTTCTCACCAAAATCGAGATGACCTGCATTGAACAGGTCCATCACCATACTGGCTGGTTTGGTCTTGGAAACAGCTACCAGGGAGACTTCTCCAGGTAGTGTCTCCTTTATATCTCTCAGGTTTTGAACAACATCCATCATGAATCCAGTGAATGAATAACCAGTCCGCTTCGCAGTTTTGGCTCAAACCAGGTCGTTTTCGGGGGCATGATCAGGTCATTATCGGCAATATCCATCAGCTGCTTCATTGAAACCGGGTAAAGGGCAAAAGCAACTTCCATCTGTCCCTGGTCAACCAGTCGCTTCAGCTCTTCGAGTCCCCTGATACCGCCAATAAAATCAATCCTGTTGGATTTTCGAAGGTCGGTAATGTTGAGAACCGGACCAAGCACCTGCTCTGATAAAACGGTCACATCCAGGCACCCGATGGGATCATCGTCATTATATGTAGAGGGTTTTGCTTTGAGTGAGAACCAATTGCCTTCAAGGTACATGCTGAATGTGTGGGGTTCACCCGGTTTGAATATTTCTTTGCCGATCTGTTTTACTTCAAATCCTTTGTCAAGTTCTCCCAGGAATTGTTTTGGAGTAAGGTCGTTCAGATCCGTAACGACACGATTGTAATCGATGATTGACAGTTGCGAGGCGGGGAAATTCACTGAAAGAAAATAATTGTACTCTTCGTTCCCCTTGTGACCAGGGTTGTCTTTCTTTTTCTCATTCCCCACCAGGGCTGCAGCTGCCGTCCTGTGATGCCCGTCTGCTACATAGGTATTAGGAATGTCCTGTTCAAAGTACCTGGTGATGTCCGCAATATCCTTTTTCTCATCTATGATCCAGAAATGGTGACCCACCTCATCATCAGTAACAAAATCATACACAGGTGTTTCAGTGATCACCTTCTGAACGATCCTGTCAATTCCGTCATGATCGGGATAGGCAAAAAACACCGGTTCAGCGTTGAAGTTTGTCACCCTGATATGGTTCATCCTGTCCTCTTCCTTATCCGGGCGTGTAAGTTCATGTTTTTTGATCACTTCATTCATGTAATCATCTACAGATGAACAACCCACGACCCCATATTGCGTCTTACCGAACATGGTTTGCGCATAGACGTAGAATACATCTTTCTCCTCCTGCACAAAGAACCCCTGTTCGATCAGTTTTTCAAGGTTTACCCTGGCTTTCGCATACACCTGGGGTGAATGAAGATCCACTCCCTGGTCCAGGTCTACCTCAGGTTTGACTACATGCAGAAAGGAATGCGGGTTTCCCTCCACTTCTGTTCTTGCCTCATCAGAATTCAATACATCGTAAGGTCTCGATGCAACCTCCTTTACATATTCCACAGGGGGGCGGTACCCCTTGAACGGTTTCATTACTGCCATAACGGGAAATCTATTATTCAGAATCTAGTTTACCTTAAAAGTGGTATCACCTTCTTCGATAAATCCAACAATTTGTTTTGCTGCTGCCACACCTGCATTCAGATTAGCTTCTGCGGTCTGTGCCCCCATCTTTTTGGGAGTGAAAAAATACCTTCCCTCATATTTGTCTATAAAATCGTCCTTGCAATCAGGGGCGATATCAGAAAGATAGCGAAAATCATTTCGATTCTCCATCACTTTGAGGAGTCCCTCTTCATCGATGACCTCTTTTCTGGCTGTATTGACGAGTGTGGCTCCATCCGGCATGGACATCAGCATTTTCTCATTGATAGATCCACGGGTCTGGTCATTTGCAGGAATGTGAAGTGAGATGAACTGACAGGTTTCATAGAGCTCTTCTGCAGAACCCAGGCATGTGACACCGTCATTTTTAATCAGGACATCGTCTACAAACGGATCAAATGCAAACACCTCCATGCCAAAGCCCCTTGCAATGCTAGCCACGATACGACCCACATATCCATAGGCGTGAATCCCAAGCTTTTTACCTCTGAGTTCGGTTCCGGCAGTGCCATTGAATCCATTTCTGTTCAGGTACACCAGCATACCGAACGCAAGTTCCGCGACTGCATTGGAGTTTTGTCCGGGAGTATTCATGACCGTAACTTCCTTGGCTGTAGCCGCTGAAAGGTCGACATTGTCATATCCGGCACCGGCCCGCACGACGATCTTAAGCTCATCCGCAGCATCAATAACATCTGCATCAATCTTGTCGCTTCTTATTATCAAGGCATCGACTCCTTTTACTGCGTCAATCAGGGCCGCTTTATCTTCATACTTTTCCAGCATTTCAAGTGCATATCCTGCGGCATTAAATACCTGTTTCACTTCCGATACAGCCTGATTGGAAAAGGGTTTTTCTGTGGCTATCAATACTTTTGTCATGGTGCTAATTAATTTTTTTGTTCAAATGCTTTCATCGTGTCCACCAGTGCCTGAACTCCCGTGAGCGGCATGGCATTGTAGATCGAAGCCCTGAATCCTCCGACTGAGCGATGACCTTTCAGTCCGACCATTCCCTGTTCGGTGGCAAATGCAAGGAAATCGGCTTCAAGATCCATGTAATTCTCATCCATCACAAAGGTAACATTCATGATGGAACGATCCGACTCGTCCCCGACATTTGGTCTGAAAAGTTTATTCCTGTCGATCTCACCATACAGCAGTCCGGCTTTCTCAAGGTTGATCTTGTGCATGGCTTCGACGCCGCCCTGATCCTTATACCATTCAAGGGTCTTCAATGCTGCCAGTACCGGCACTACAGGTGGAGTGTTGAACATCGATTCCTTATCAATATGCGTCTGGTAATTCAGCATGGTTGGAATTTTCCTGTCCATCTTTCCGAGGATATCATCACGCACAATGACGAAAGTTACCCCGGACGGAGCGAGATTCTTCTGTGCGCCGCCATAGATCAGCGCATATTTTGATACATCCATGGGTCTGCTGAAAATATCAGAAGACATATCTGCCACCAATGGAACACCGGGTTCAATGTCCTCCCTGATCTCGGTACCATATATTGTGTTGTTGGTTGTGATATGGAAATAATCAGCATCGGCTGGAACTTTGTAATTCTTTGGAATATAGGAGTAAGTATCCTCTTTTGATGAAGCTACAACATCCACCTCCCCGAACAGTCCGGCCTCCTTGATTGCTTTGGATGCCCAGGATCCGGTATCCAGGTAGGCAGCCTTTTTGGATAGCAGGTTGTACGGAACCATGCAAAACTGCATGCTGGCTCCTCCCTGGAGGAAAAGAACTGAATAACCATCCGGAATATTCAGCAATTCCCTGAAAAGTTGCTTTGCCTTCTCCATTACTGCAACAAACTCCTTGCTCCTGTGTGATATCTCCATGACCGAAAGACCCATTCCCTCAAAGTCAAGAATTGCCTCTGCAGTTTGCTTGATCGTGTATTCAGACAGGATGGACGGACCTGCGTAAAAATTGTGCTTCTTCATCTGGTTAAATTTAAATGTATTATCGTTATTTTAATAACAGTAAAGATAGTTATTCAATAAATTAACACAAATACAATTGATTCTAGTTATAAACTAATAGTTAACAACTCAATTTATAACGAATCATTAATAAGTGTGATGGCGCCATCCCTGAAAACAGGGATCAGCTTTGTACGGTCGATCTCATGGCAATATTCGATGACATCATCCAAACCATTCTTTTTCAACCTGTGGCGTTGGGCGACATTATCGATATAGGTCATCATGTCTTGCTTTGCGACATTGTACAGGTCCATTGCTCCTTTTGTTGAGTCACAGATTGTCGTGAATCCATGGTTCCGGAGGACGAGTTGTGCAAGTGCTCCTGCAAACAGGCTGTCCTCGAGATTAAACTTATTTTTCCATCCTGCACAGAGGATCAGAAGGTCACGGTCACTTACAACGACATATTCGGCCAGTGCTGTCAGGTTCAGGTAGGCACCGATTAAAACCTCATGGCCACTTGACGCCAGGTGAATTGCATGTGTTCCATTGGTCGTTGAGTAGACGATCTCATTTCCATGGACCCTCTCTTTACTGAAATTATAGGGTGAGTTGCCAAAATCAGCAAAATCACGTACGATCCCGTCTCTCTCAGCGGCAACCATGTATCCTTTTTGCTTGTAGGCTTTTGCCTCTTCAAGTGTACCCACAGGTATGAGCCGTTCAACTCCGTTCATGAAGGCGGTAACGATCGCCGAGCTTGCACGCAGGATATCTGTCACTACCACGATCGCATCCTTGTTTTCATAGGATGCGTAGATCGCCGGACTGAAGCAAACCTCTACCTCTCTATTCTTACCCATATGCTACTGATTAAAAAATGGCGGTTTTACTACTGTTGCGGGAATCTGTTTATTTCTTATAGCGACAAATATCTCAGTACCCGGACGATTAAAGGGCACATTGAGATAGCCCATTCCAATACCCTTTGAGGTCATGGGTGACATGGTCCCTGAAGTCACTTCACCGATTTGATCACCCTTCTCATCCACGAGTGGATAGCCATGCCTGGGAATTCCTCTCTCTTTCAGTTCAAATCCGGACAATTTTTTTAAAACGCCTTCAGCTTTCTGTTTTTCAAGCAGTGGGCGATCGACAAAATCGTTTCCATCATTAAATTTAGTAATCCAGCCCAGTCCGGCTTCAATCGGGGAGGTAGTATCATCTATATCGTTCCCGTAAAGGCAGTAACCCATTTCCAGCCTGAGTGTATCACGAGCTGCCAGCCCGATGGGCTGAATGTCTTCTTCTTTTCCTGCCGCCATGATCTCGCTGAGTATTCCGGGGCCATCCTCATTCCTGAAATATATTTCATATCCGCCTGCGCCTGTGTACCCGGTATTGCTGATGATCACATTTTCAAAACCGGCAATGTTTCCCTGGATAAAATGGAACCCGTGGAGCTGATCCAGATCAGAAGAGGTAACTTTTTGAAGGACCTTTTGCGAGGAGGGCCCCTGAATCGCCAGCTGGCTTGTCACATCGGAAGCATTATTTATATCAGCTCCGTCCATCCTGTTTGTAGCAAGCCAGGTCCAATCCTTCTCTATATTTGAAGCATTCACAACGAGCAGGTACCGTTCCGCCTCCATCATATACACCAACAGGTCATCCACGATTCCTCCTCTCCCATTGGGGAAGCATGAGTATTGCACCATTCCGGGATTGAGTCTGCTCACATCATTGGTGGTCACGTATTGCACAAAATCCTTTGCATTCGGGCCCTGAACCCATATCTCCCCCATGTGGGAGACATCGAAGATACCGACCTTCTTTCTTACGTGAATATGTTCATCCCGGACGCCTGAAAACTCGACAGGCATTTCATAACCGGCAAAAGGGACCATTCGCCCCCCCATCTTCAGATGGGCATCATAAAATACTGTTTTCTTCATTGATTCGATTAAGGAAATGTTCAATTGCATTCAATGATGCAAAAGTAGCATTTTCTGAATTGAATCCAGTTGTTTAAAAGCAGGGATCAACAGGTGATACTATTTACTCAGCACCTTGAACTCCACACGCCTGTTCATCTCCCTTCCTTCCGGTGTATCATTGGAAGCAACAGGCTGTGTATCGGCATACCCCTTGTACTCCAGTCTGCCTGCATCAATCCCTCTTCCCTCCAGGTAGTCCACCACGGCTTTTGCCCTGGCTTCGGAGAGTCTGGTATTGACACGAAGTGATCCCGTATTATCGGTATGACCTGATATTTCGAGGCGCACCGATTCATTATTTTCCAGGAATCTTGCGACCTGGTCAAGCGACTCATAGGATGCAACCGTGAGTACTGATTTCCCGGTTTCAAAGTAGATATTATCCAGTACAACCTTGGTACCTACCTCAATTTTTTGCAGGTAGAAATCACGTTCTGCCGGCTCATCCGGATTCAGTCCAGACAAGTCAAGTATGTCGAGGTAATAAAGGTACCCGGTTGCATTGATCTCCACACCATACATCCTGGGCTCGGGAATCCGGGCCCTGTAAAACCCGTCTGTACCGGTCATTGCTCGCGCAACAACTTCTCCTGTTTCAGGATTCATAAAACTTAGTCCGGCCATAACTGTTGTATCTGCATCTCCAACAGTGTCCCTCACCTGTCCGCTCAGGATCAATGTAGTATCGACAGTAACAGGATCCGGTAGTGTCAGAAACGGATCGATATCAAGGTATCGGAGTCCTGCAACCAGTTCATCCCTTGTCATGGTGGTTACCTCTTTTTCTGATCCCAGTGAGATGACTTTATAAATATCGCGTCCACCGATACCGCCTTCCCTGATTGTTGAAAAATATCCATACACCCCGGTAGAATCTGTAATGTAAAAAACCTCATCTTCCGGTGTATTTATAGGGTAGCCAAGATTTTCGGGTGGTCCCCACCTGTCATTTTCATCCTTCTCGCTTTTGAAAACATCAAAACCACCCATGGTATTGTGGCCGCGCGATGCAAAGTACATGGTTTGACCGTCTGCCGTCAGGAACACGCCCTCCTCATCATATCTTGAATTGATGAGTCCGCCTATATTGACCGGCAAACCCCATTTCCCTTTGGCGTCCAGTCGGGATACAAAGATATCCTTGCCACCGTTCGACAATTCCGGATCTGCGGAAACGAAGTAGATCACCTTGCCACCGGGTGCAAGGGAGGCTGTTGTTTCGGCATAATCGGTATTGATTCTTTTGGAGACTGATTTCGGCTTTTTCCACTTGTCCTTTTCCTGCAAAAATGGTGCTTCCTCTATATCACCTCCATTTTCTCCGCCCACATATACGAATACACGGCCACCGTCTGCTGCCACCTCAACAAGAGAGATATTCCCTTTTTCCCTAAATGGCTTTCCCAATGGATATGCAGCATCAAATCCCTCTTCGGTAACCGGACTCAGGAAGATATTCTCAAAGTATTTGTTGTCCAGCTCATTGCGTTTGGGTTTTTTTCCGGAAGGACGTCGTGAAGTAAAATACAATGCAGTATCGTTGTATGCATAAACCGGGTTATAATCGTCATAGATTGAATTCACATCTTCACCAAGGTTTTGAATGATCACGCGCCGTGGCTCCCTTGTCAATTCATCCCCATTTCTACATTCTATGATCAGTTTGTCGATCCGGTCGCTTAGTTCAGCGGATCGTTCCTCTTCCGGAATTTCATCGCGGTATTCCAGGTAAAACTGCCGTGCTTTGTCAAATTCCTCAACGAGGTGGTAAGCCCTGCCGATCTGGTACTTGATATCTGCCGCCACATCAGGGTCCAGCTCATATGCTTTCAGGAGGTAATCAATGGCTTCAAATTTATCATCGGTATGCAGATAACATATCCCGATTTTATAGTTCAGTTCCGGGTTAAAACCATTGAACTGGTTTGCAAACAGGTAATGGTCCCTGGCTATTTTATAGGTGCCTATGCCCTGTTCAAAATATTTATCACCCTCTTTGACACTTTTCCATGCTTCTTTGAACCCTTCGGTTTGATCTGTCTGTCTGAATTCTTTCTTCCTGATATCAACCTGTTCCTGGGCAAAGAGTACAGTACCTGCGCTTAAGATGATAAAGAACAATAGTGATCTTCTCCTGTTCATAATCGCATTCATTTTATTTGCATTCTTTTAAATATTCCGAGGCCTGCACTTCTCCAAGTTCCAGTGCCTTGTTCCAGTCATTGCACGCTTCAATAACCTCACCCTTCATCTCCTTCACCAAACCGCGATTCAGGTACAATTCACCCTCCTCAGGATTTTCCTGTATAACCTGATCGAGCATTGCCAGCGATTCATCCAGCTGATCCAGTTTTGTCAGCACACTTGCGGTATTCAGTTTGGCCTCCATAAATGCTGGCTGAAGGGTGATCGCTTTCCTGAAATCTTCCAGTGCTGTATCAAGATTGCCCAACTGGTAGTTTGCATACCCCCTGTTGTTATATGCCAGGTGGAGATCTGATGACTGTTCAATGGCTGTGGAAAAGTCTTGTATTGCGCCTTCAAAATCTCCAAGAACGATTTTTACTGAACCCATATTGTTAAAAGCCACGGGGAAGTCTTCACGGTAATTTACTGCAGATTTGTAATCGTACAACGCACCGTTAAAGTCGCCCATCTTACGCTTGATACCGGCACGCTCATGGTATGCAAGTGCAAAATCATCCTTTTGTCGGATGGCCTTATTGAAACTGATCAGTGCTTTGTCGTCCTCTCCTGATTCCAGGTATTCAAGTCCGATCAGGTAATGTGCCTGCGGCATTTCAAATCCTTTGGAAATTGATGCTTTGAGCAATTCAACCGGCAAGGAGGTGGTATCTTTCCCATAGAGGAAATATCCTTTATAAAAAAATGCCTCCCCCAGGTCCTGGTCAAATCTTATAGCCTGGCCCAGGTCATTGATCGCACCTTCATGATCCCCCAGGGCGGCTTTCACTCGTCCCCTGTTCATGTAGGCCTTCGCATGTGTCGAATCAATACCAAGACACTCATCAAACGAAGTGATCGCTTCGATATAATCATTTTCCCGGAGCTGTTCCACTCCTGCATTATAAAATCTATCCATATCTCTCTTCTCCCTGACAGACAATTGTCCGTTCAGAAGTGTAGAAAAAACAGAGATCAGGATAAGTGTACTGATTGCGTGTTTCATTCGGACCTGTTTTCAAATTAATATTGATCGGTTTAATAACATACCTTTGAATCCATTCATTTGTTTTAAAGGCAGAATTAAGGGTCACATCCCATGTGGTATGACTAAAATATCTTCAAAAGGGTTTCATTTCTAAAAATAAAAAAATAATTTTAGAGATTCATAGTTATTTATCAACGGTAAACAGCAGGGAGAAATTAAAGCATATGATCACAGACCTTTCATACCTGGAATCGATGTCGGGAAACGACCACAAATTCATCAGGGAAATGGTCGACATATTCCGTGAACAGATTGAAGAATACAGTATTGAGATGCCCAGGCTGCTGCAAGCATCTGATTACGAGAATCTATCACGTGTCGCACATAAAGCCAAATCATCTGTTGCAGTCATGGGAATGCAATCCGAGGCGGACCGGCTAAAAGAGCTGGAGTTCAAATCCAAGGAAGGGCTTGAGCCGGAATCCTATAAAGAGCTTATCGATACTTTTATAGAAAATTCAGGTTACGCACTCATTGAATTGGAGCAATATCTCTCAAAGAGCTAAAACATGATCGAAGTTAATGAAAAGCAGGGCATCCTGGTAGCCAGTTTCACCGGGGAAGACAGGTTTAACGGATTGATCACCGAACCGGTAAAAGAAAAACTGCTCGCCTATTACAGCAAGCCAAATACCCGGTTGGTCATCGATCTTGCCGGGATTAAATTTATTGACAGCTCTGGTTTCAGTGTATTTCTTTCATTGATGAAGGCGGCCAATAACAACTATGGTGAGCTAAAAATCTGCAATGTCAATCCGGAGGTTAAGGAGCTTTTCAAGGTGTTGCAACTACACAATGTTTTTGAGATCTATGATCACTGCAAAGATTGCCTGGACAGTTTTCAGTGAGCAAGTGCGAATAATCGTGAAATGTTCTTATTTTTGCATCAAATTATAATTGAAAAAAATCAGCACATGAAAAAAGTACTTGCCATATTGGTCGCAGCTCTGCTTATCTCCTGCAATTCAACTAATAAAAATGATAACACTCAATCTGCAGAGGACGTTGCACTGGAAAATATAGACGTTAAAGGCGGTGAACTGACCGACCATGTGGTTCGGGTGACCGGGATGGTTTCCCACGTCTGTAAACACGGTGGACAGAAAATGTTCCTTACCAATTCATCCCAGGATGTAAACCTGCTGGTACGTGTTTCAAAATCCATCCCTGAATTTGATATTGCACTTGAGGGGAGCAATGTTGAGGTTACCGGGAAACTGATCGCTACTATGGTCAATGAGATGGAGTCTGATCATTCTGAAGGAGAGATGCAGGAAGCGAACAAAGCTGAAGGAGAACCCGCAAATTGCCCAACTGAGGAGGCAATGAAAGCAGGTGCAGAGGGTGATGAATGCAAAACGAATGTTACTTACCATGTAGAAGCTACCTCATTCAAGGAGCTTGCATCCAGGTAGTTTTAAGTATTATTTCATGAACTGGCGAAAATGGAACCGGTGGTTGCACCGGAAACTCGGCTATTTGTTTTTTGGAATGGCAATTGTCTATGGTGTTTCCGGTATTGCACTGAATCATCATATCGCACGTCACTGGAATCCATCACTTGTGGAAAGGTCTGAAAGCATCCAGGGAGTCCGGCCCATGGACCGGGAATCTGTAGGTAAGGAATACATTCAGGAGATCCTTGAGAAAGCAGGAGAGAAGGACAACTACAAACAATACTATTTCCCGGGCCAGGGTTCATTACTGATATATCTTGATAAAGGGCACATCAACGTTAACCTGGAGACCGGGGAAGCCACTGTGATTAAGATCAGGAACAGGAGAGTCTTCAGGGAGATGAATTTCCTGCATTACAACAAGCCGAAGCAGCTCTGGACCTATTTTGCCGATCTGTTTGCATTTTCGCTGATCGTCCTGGCTGTATCCGGACTGTTCATGGCCCGTGGTAAAAAGGGAATCAGGGGCCAGGGTGGCATCCTTTTTGGTGTGGGGATCATCATTCCATTGGTCTTTCTGCTGCTGTATCTCTGGACGTAGAGAGACGTCCCATTCAGCATAGCTTATAAGTCCCTGGAGCATTCCAGGTTTCCCATAAATTTATTATCTTCGGAAAGTCAGGCAACTTTTCTTTATTCGTACCAAAAGTGACAACCCATGAGTGAAAAGATTCTCAAGGCGCTGATGCAGCTGTTTGCCATCATTGCCAGACCTGAAAGCTCAGTTGATGACCGCCGTGCAGTAGTAGAATCATTTTTGATCAAGCAGCTTAACAGGGAACTCGCAGAAGAATTCCTGAATATTTATGATGAGTTTGTCAGCAAGTTCGCCGAAGAGGACGAGAAAAAATCACAGAATGCAGGCCGTATCCTTGCGCGCAGATCGGTAAGGGTTCTCAAGATATGTACCAACATCAACGAAGAGCTTACCCAGCAGCAGAAGGTGGTATTCCTGATACAGCTGCTTGAGTTCATCAAATCCGATGCCGATGTGGTGACAGACCAGGAGATGGAGTTTGTGTCGACGGTATCTGACACATTCAATATCAACATCGAGGAATACAATTCGATAAGGGAATTCGTTCTCAACGACAAAAAGCTTGCCTCCTCTTCACATTTCCTTTTTGTGGATGATACGGAGAAAGGGCGGAATCTGCCGGGCGGGGCTAAACATATCCAGCGCAAAAACCTCTCGGGACAGATGCGGGTGTTGCATATTCTATCCACCAACCTCTATTTTGTCAAATACATCGGACAGGCTGAAATCTACATTAACGGTCAGCTGCTTGAACAATACAAAACCTACCCGCTGAATACCGGCGCCTCTATCAGGAACCAGCAGATCATTCCCATCTATTACAGCGACATTGTAAGTTCATTCGTGGAAGACCGGGTGAAGTCCAGGATCGTTTTCCAGGCCAATCAAATCGTTTACAAATTTCCAAACGGAGCCATTGGTCTGCATGACATCAGCTTTACAGAGACTTCGGGCCGACTGGTTGGAATCATGGGGGCAAGCGGTGCAGGCAAATCAACGCTTCTTAATGTGCTGAACGGAAGCAATACCCCAACGGAAGGATCGGTCCTTATAAATGGCATCGATATCCACAGTGACGATCCTGCAGTGAACGGTATCATTGGTTTCGTATCCCAGGACGACCTCCTGATCGAAGAGTTGACGGTCTACCAGAACCTGTATTACAATGCGAAGCTTTGTTTTGACAATTACAGTGATGAGCAGCTGGAGGCCGCTGTAAACAATGTTTTAAAAAACCTCGGACTGTATGAAATTCGTGAGATCCAGGTCGGGTCTCCCCTGAACAAGAAGATCAGCGGCGGACAAAGAAAGCGGCTGAATATCGCCCTGGAGCTGATCCGTGAACCCGCGGTGCTTTTCCTGGATGAGCCCACTTCAGGTCTTTCCAGCAGGGACAGCGAGAATATCCTGGATCTTCTGAAGGAATTGTCGCTGAAAGGGAAGCTGGTATTTGTTGTCATTCACCAACCCTCTTCCGATATTTTCAAGATGTTTGACAGGCTTCTGATCCTGGATACCGGGGGGTACCTCATTTACAATGGGAATCCCATTGATTCCATCCAGTATTTCAAAACGAAAGTGCAGCATGCCGACTGGAATGAGAGTGAGTGCCACGAATGCGGGAATGTAAACCCGGAACAGGTTTTTAATATCGTGGAAACAAGTGTTCTGGATGAATATGGGAAGGTTACCCACACAAGAAAGATCTCTCCACAGCAGTGGAGCTACCATTTCAAGGAAGACTACCAGGAGGCGATGCAGCCAACTGCCACCAGGGAGGACCTCCCCGAGATCTCATTCAAAACTCCTTCGCGCTTCAGGCAATTCCTGGTATTCCTGAAAAGGGACATACTGAAAAAGATCAGTGATACACAGTACATGATCATCAATTTCCTCGAGGCGCCCCTGCTTGCATTTCTGCTTGCCTTTATCGTCAAATATTACAGTGTCTCTGTTACCAACAAATTTGATTATACGCTTGCGGAAAACAGCAATCTCCCTGTATACATTTTTATGTCTGTGATCGTTGCGATTTTTATGGGGCTTTCAGTGAGTGCAGAGGAGATCATCAAGGACCGGAAAATATTGAAAAGAGAAGCATTCCTGAACCTCAGCTGGTCGGGATACTTACTCTCCAAAGTCGCCGTTCAGCTTATCCTGTCGGCTGTACAGGCAGCGACATTTGTACTGATCGGAAACAGCATCATGGAGATCAGGGGCATGTATTTCGAATACTGGCTGGTACTGTTCTCTGCCTGGGCATCAGCCAATGTGATGGGGCTGCTTATATCCGATAGTTTTAAGACCGTCGTAGCCATTTATATTCTCATCCCCTTTCTGGTGATCCCACAAATTATTTTAAGCGGGATCATTGTTAAATTTGAAAACCTGAATCCCAAGATTTCTGAACCGGACAGGATCCCGTTCTATGGTGAGATCATTACCGCACGTTGGGCATACGAGGCACTTGCCACCTACCAGTTCAAGGAGAATGATTACCAGAAGCACTTTTACCTGGCCGAAAAGAAAAAAAGCGTGACCGGGTTTGCTTCCAATTACCTGTTGAAAAATATTGAGAACAAGCTCAATGTGGTCAGGGAAAGTTACCGGGATCCTGAAAAAACCGAACTGGTTGCCAACCACCTTGATCTGATCAGGAATGAACTGAAGAAGGAGTATGAGGACAGGCAGGTATTCAATGAATACAGTGAAGGCATCAAGATAGGGAAGATGAAATATATCGATTCCCTGTATCCAGATCGTATCAACGATGAGATCCTTGATTACACAGCTGCATACATCCGCGCACTTTCAGAGGCTTATACAGAGGCATATCGCAAGGCATTCCGTGAGAGCAATGAGATCAAGCAGGGCTTTGAACTTGAGAAGCTCCAGGCGCTCAAGCGAAATCACCACAATAGCAGCCTGGAAGAATTTGTTACCAATAAAAATGAGTTTGAAAAGATCGTTGAATTCAAAGGAAAGCTGATTCAGAAAACTGACCCTATTTACAATGATCCCCGGTCAAATTTCATTAAAGCACACTTCTATGCACCCAGGAAGATGGTTTTCGGAACCTATATACCCACGATATGGGTCAATATAATTGTGATCTGGCTAATGACGATTGTGTTATACATCCTGCTTTATTACAGGGTACTGAAAAGAGCGCTAGATTTATTTGAAAACCTTTTCAAAAGAGGTTAGCACCATTGCGTATAACTTTTCGGCATTCTCTTTTTCCATATGCCAAAAAAAATGCCACCCCGGCTTCCCGTGATGGCAACTTTCTTTAAATGAAAAGGTTGTTATTCGACGATCTCGATCATCTTGAAGGGAACCCTGATGATGGATTCATAATCTTCTCCAGCCTCGAGCATGTCTTCATCATCCTCTTCGTAATGCCAGTTAATAATCACCTCATTTTTACCTTTATGAATGGCTTCCAGTTTCTTGAAGACATCCAGGATACATTTTGAGGAACTGGTATTGAAATATTCCAGTTGCACATTCACCTGTGTCAGATTCTGAGGTGCCGCACTGTATTCCTCCAACCATTCAACCAGTGGTTTATAAAATTCGATCGAATTTTCTGGAATAGATCTTCCTTTGATCTCAACAACACCATCCCCGGCGTCAAATTTAACAGTAGGTGTTTTTGCAGTTCCTTCAATCAACAATGGTTCCATATTTTGAATTTTAAAAAGTTATATTCAATCTTCATAATCAATAAATACATCCAGGTTAAAGAATGCATATTCATCACTGAACTGGTGAAATTTGTATTCCAGTTTATTCCCTGTTTTCCTTGCTATATCAACAAGACCAAGTCCTCCTCCTCCCTTTTCGGACAGCCGTTGGTGGTTGAGGATGAATTTGTACATATCTTTCAGTTCATCCGCACTCATGGAATTGATCTTATCGATCTTCCCCTTCAACTGTGCCACCTTTTCTGTTTCAATAAAATTGCCGGTTGATATCTTGTATTGTGCCTCTACCCTTGAAACGACGAGAATCCCGAATTTTTCATCGAAATCCTTCTGTAATTCTGGTGGAAGCACTTCGATATGATGGTAAAGGTTTTGAAGACTTTCTACCAGCACATTGTAGACTTTCTTACGGATCTTGGATGCCTCGCTGTAATCATCCATACGAGCTTCAACAACTTCAAGGACGTTGCTGATCAACTCACTGGAGACATTACCCTTATAGGCAATCAGCACGTCGTCACCGTTTAGTTTAGAGTAGTACTCGTTTACATCAAAGCTCATTGAAGCTTCTTTTGTTTACTGGTAATGAAATTCATTCTTCTCGCTCAGCAAATATAAAAAAAAATCTTGCAGCACAAAACAGGTAAGATTAACCGGAACTCCTCCAATATACTTGCATTTGTAAGATTAAATATAAATAAAAAAAAATGTCCTGCCTAAATATACCCTACATTTTCATGAATTTTCAGCGAACATAGGTTTTTTGGGGATGATTAGTCTGTGAAACTACACTGATTGATCCTTAAATTCTTTTCGTGTACCGCTAAACATCGTATATTTCAAATAACTGCATTCAAGGGGTCCGTTGAACAGAGTCAGTTTTTTTCCTGGTTTCAAACCCAGGTTATTGACCGCTTCCCTGTTTGCACTGAATACCCATGCTGTTGATCCTGCGTACTGGTGTTTGAGTACTGAACCTATTTCTCCGTATAGCTTGTTGATATTCTCAGTCTCCAGTCGCTCCCCGTAGGGTGGGTTCATGATCACCAGGCCTTCACCCTCAGAAGGTTCTGATTGCAGGAAATTCTCTTTCCGTATGATCAACTGCTTTTCCATTTCAATACCCCGTGCGTTGTTCTTTGACATTCTGACTGCTGCCGGATCTGCATCTGATGCAATTACAGGTACTTTAAGATCAACGGGTTCCGGTAGGGATTCCAGCATCCTCTCAAACAGGAGTGCATCATAATCAGGCCAGTTTTGAAAACTATAGGTTCTGCCAGTGATCCCCGGATACAACTTTGAAGCGATCATAGCAGCTTCCAGGGCAATTGTCCCGGACCCGCACATGGGGTTGTACAATGGCTCCTCCCCTTTCCACCCGGTCAGCAGTACCATTCCTGCAGCCAATACCTCGCTAAGAGATGCCTCATGTGCATGTTTGCGGTATCCTCTCCTGTGAAGGGACTCCCCTGAACTATCCAGTGAGATGGTAAAAAAGGTATCCTGAACATGTACGTTGATGCGAATATCAGCGTGCTTCAGATCCACTGAGGGTCGCAGGGAGGTTTTTTCCCGGAACTGATCTGCAATGGCATCTTTCACTTTCAATTCGACGTAATGGTTGTTCCTGAATACCTTTGAAAAAGTAACTGCATCGATTGCAAAGGAGTTTTTGTATGACATGTATGCCGACCAGTCGATGGCTTTGATCTTCTTATAGAGCATATCCTCATTGTGTACGCGGAATTTTGCAACAGGGATAAGTATTCTGAGCGCTGTTCGCAGGCAGAAGTTGGCTTTATACAATAAAGAAAGAGAACCTGAGAAATTCACCCCCCTGTTGACTGGTTTAACCTCTGAAGCACCAAGCTCCCTGAGTTCACCAGCCAGTATGTGCTCAAATCCTTTCAGAGTCTTTGCGTGAAATGCTTGCATTGCTGATAATTTACATTGAAAGTAATGATTATTCTTCCACCATGTGTTTTTCCTCCCTTGCTTTGGCGAAGGATCTTTTCCACTTGATATATCCCACCACTGCCATTGCTGTGTATATTGCAAAAAGTATTACTGTCGGGTAGAGTCCCCTATAGACATACAGTGTCATTGATACCAGGTCGATAAAGATCCATATGAGCCAGTGCTCCAGCATCTTCTTTGTCAGCATCCACGTTGCCACTATACTGCCGGAGGTAGTAAGTGCATCCCAGTATGGAATGGGTGAATCGGTATACTGATCCAGCAGGAAACCGAGCAGGAAAAAGAGAAGGATGGCAGCACCGGCAAGTATCATGGCTCTTCGGACACCTGTTCGCACAACTTGAAGTTCAGACGCCTTCTTCCTGTTGGCTCCCGACCAGTTAATCCATCCGTATATACTGATCACAAAATAATACCCATTCAGTCCCATGTCGGCATAGAATTTAGCCTCGTAAAAGACAACGATGTACATCACTGCGCTCAGCAGTCCGACAGGCCATAGATAAATACTTTGACGTATACTGAGGAGGAGGTAAATGATACTGAGGATCACCCCGGTAACCTCAATATAATTTGCCGAAAGCCAATCAATCATCGACCCGGTCCTCCTCAAAGTTTATCCACATAGTAGCTTGGATCTTCAAGAATCTCTTTTGCTTTATGATAAATTGGATCGGACTCATTGTAAATCTCGAAAAAATTTCCGGTCTCCCAGAGATCTCTTGCTACATATGCTTTAAACAACAAGGCGATCCGGTCACCTGACAACTCCCAGTCTGCTTCATTAAAGGTCACCCCTTCCTGCTCAGCAAAACTTATCAGTTCATCCATGTATTCACCGGGATTGAACTTCTGCCTGAAAGCATTAAAATTCCTGTATTTTCGTTCAAGGGCCGGTCGGTTTTCATCCACGAAACCGAGTACAAACCTGTTAAAGACTCCCAGGCTAATCAGCTGCCTGTAGTATTCCGAAAATGAAGTTGTATCAAACGGCACGAAATAGTCGGGCATGATCCCTCCACCGCCATAGATGGTTCTGCCTTTGACAAGCGTTTTATATTTGTCCGCTTCCGGGAAGAGAATGCTGTCTTTGCTGATCAATTCACCTGAATTGAAACGATTCACGATGTCCCTGGTATAATCCTCATATCCTTCTTCATAGGACTTTTGGATCAATCTGCCTGTGGGGGTATAATATCTGGCGATGGTCAGTCTCATTTCAGATCCGTCATTTAGCCTGAATGGCTGTTGCACCAATCCCTTACCGAATGATCTTCTTCCTACAATCACACCCCGGTCCCACTCCTGAACTGCTCCGCTGACAATTTCACTGGCAGAGGCAGAATTCTCATCGATCATGATCACAAGCCTTCCATCTTCAAACAACCCCCTGGCGGTCGCCTTGTAGTCTCTTCTCTGAACCTTATCTCCTTCGGTATAAACTATTCTCCTGCCGCCGGTCAAAAAATGATCGGCAAGCTCAATGGCGATCCTGAGATAGCCTCCACCATTTCCACTCAGATCAAGGATCAGATTTTCCATCCCTGAAGCCTGGAGCTCTTTCAAAGCCTCCTCAAATTCATCAGCTGTCGTCTGTGAGAACCTGGACAGTTTGATATAGCCAATATCGTCGTTCACCATGTAGGAAGCATCCAGGCTATACACCGGGATCTTGTCACGGACGATTGCAAAATCCATTACATTTTCGGTTGATTTTCTGAGCACCTTTACATCCACCTGGGTGCCTTTTTCTCCCTTGAGTCTTTTTTGCACGCCTGCCGTTGTAATCCCGATACCGGCAACATTTTCTCCATCCACTTCTATGATCCTGTCTCCTGCTAGGATACCAACCCTTTCAGAAGGCCCTCCCTGTATGGTTCCGACAATAAAAATGGTATCTTCGAGTATATTGAATGAAACACCGATTCCTTCGAACTCACCGCTGAGCTGTTCACTGATCTCCTTCAACTCTTCAGCCGTGATATAAGCAGAGTGCGGATCCAGTTCATGCAGCATCTGTTCGATCGTATTTTCAACGAATTTACCCTCGTCCAGTGAATCCACATAGTAGCGGCTCACTTTATCCATCACCTCCATCAGTTTAAGTCCGTTCACATCAAACTGGGCATTCAGACCCGTGACTGTGACAATTAAAATCAGACTTAACACTGTCCTGCTAAAAAAAGTCATACGCCTTTATTATTGGTTTGTATAATTATTAACCTCAATAAAATCAAATTGTTGTGTTTACTCCCATTCGATGGTGGCAGGTGGCTTGGAGCTGATATCATAGACCACCCGGTTGATTCCCCGAACCTTGTTGATGATATCGTTGGATACCTTACTCAGGAATGCATCTGGAAGATGGGCCCAGTCTGCCGTCATACCATCCGTTGCAGTTACTGCCCGGAGGGCCACAACAAATTCATAGGTACGTTCATCCCCCATTACACCGACCGATTGTACCGGAAGTAGCATTGCTCCTGCTTGCCAGACACGGTCATACAAACCATATTCCTTAAGTCCACGGATAAAAATGTGGTCCGCCTCCTGGGCGAGCCCGACTTTTTCTGGCGTTACTTCGCCCAATACCCTGATTCCAAGTCCGGGGCCCGGGAATGGGTGTCTTTTCAGGATATGGCTTCCAATTTTCAGTTTATACCCGACTTTTCTCACTTCATCTTTGAAAAGAAGTCTCAGCGGCTCCACCACCTTAAGGTTCATCTTCTCAGGAAGACCGCCCACATTATGATGAGATTTGATGGTCACAGAGGGTCCGTTTACGGAGACAGACTCGATCACATCGGGGTAGATGGTTCCCTGGCCCAGCCATTTGATCTGTTTGAGCTTTTTAGCTTCAGACTCGAATACTTCTATAAAATTTTTACCGATGCTTTTTCTTTTCAGTTCAGGGTCACTGATTCCCTTCAGGTCGGCAAGGAATTTTTCCTTTGCGTCAACCCCGACAACATTCAGTCCCATATCCTTATATGATACCAGGACTTCCTCAAACTCATTTTTTCTCAGCAATCCGTTATCTACGAAGATACAGGTGAGCTGTGGTCCTATTGCCTTGTGAAGGAGCATCGCGGCAACTGAAGAATCCACTCCTCCTGACAGGCCCAGCACCACATTGTCACTACCTAGCTTTCTTTTCAACTCCGACACGGTTGCCTCGATGAAAGACTCGGGAGTCCACTCCTGGTGGCATCCACAAATATCCCGCAGGAAATTACCCAGGATCTTTTTTCCTTCTGTTGTATGGTATACTTCTGGGTGGAACTGCAATCCGAATGTAGGTTCATCCTTTGATGCATAAGCACCTACCTCCACATCTCCAGTGCTGGCAATGACTTGGCACTTTTCAGGAAGATTCCGGATCGTATCACCATGAGACATCCACACCTGTGTCTGTATGGGAATATCTTTCAGCAATACATTTGTGGAATCGATACTGTTCAGCCTGGCCCTTCCATATTCCCTGGAATCTGATGCAGCTACTTCGCCACCATAATAATGGGAGAGATATTGCGCTCCATAGCAGATTCCCAGGAGCGGGAGTTTGCCTTTGATGGAGGTTATATCTGGGATTGGTGCATTGTCATCCCTGACCGAGAACGGACTTCCGGAGAGGATGACTCCTTTTACATCTTCATCCGGTTCAGGGTAGGCATTATAGGGATGTATTTCACAATAGACATTGTTTTCCCTCACTTTACGTGCGATCAGCTGTGTATATTGAGATCCGAAGTCCAGGATAAGTATTTTCTCTGCCACAATAATATATGATTTTTAAAACCGTAAAATTAGCACATTTTATATGTCCACGAAGGAATGCCCTGAATAAATCATTCCTTCCTGACCCTGGTAAGATCAAGAGTGAATCGGTCACCATCGTTCACAGCGGTAACATTCTCAAAGATCTGACCTGCTTCCGAGATAAAGTCATTTTCAGATTTATACCGTGTTGAGAAATGGCCGATCAGTAATTTTCCTGCCCGGGCCTCCTTTGCTACCATCGCGGCCTGACTTGCTGTTGAATGCAAAGTCTGCCTGGCAAGATCACTGTCAGCCTCAAGGAAAGTTGCCTCATGGTACAGCAGATCGACCTCCCGTATTAATTCAGGGATTCCCGGATCATAGCCGGTATCCGAAAGGAATGCATAGGAGCGTTGTTTATATGGAGGAAGTGTAAGATCGCTGTTTGATATGATCTCCCCGGAATCGGTTTGATGGTCTTTCCCTTGCTTGACATGTTTGATATCTTCCAGGCCCAGGTTGTATCGGTCGATGGCTTTTTTGTCAATATTGAGCATACGTGCTTTCTCCCTGAAGAGGTATCCATAGGTTTCGGTTCTGTGTTTCAGTCGAATGGGGATCACCTCGTTCCTGGAATCCTCATAGATGGGGGTACCTGCCTTACAGGTATGAAAATCGAGTGCGTAGGGCAGTGGTCCAAAGAATTCCAGGTGATGTTCGACCATGTCCCTGAGTGCAGCCGGACCATAGAGGTTCAGAACAGCTTTGCGGCCCATCAGTCCCAGGCTTGACATCAGTCCAAACAATCCGAAAACATGGTCCCCATGCAGGTGGGAAATAAAGATATGGTTGATCCGGGCCGGACTGAGTTTATTTTTACGGAGCTGAATCTGCGTACCTTCTCCGCAATCGATCAAAAAAAACCGCTCATTCATATTCAATAAATGAGCGGTTGTTGATCGTTTTGAGGTAGGCAATGCGGAGCTGCTACCCAAAATTATCAGTTCAAAAGACACGAAATGTATCTGTATTTACTCAGCTTCCTTGATCATTTTTTCTGCCTCGTCCACAGAATCTGCAATGTTCAGAACCGTATCGAGTTGAGAGATTGTGATCAGTCTTTCCACTGCATCATTCAGTCCTGCCAGCACAAATGTACCGCTTGCATTTTTGCAAAGCCTGTTGGCCACCAGGATCGCACTCAGACCAGAAGAATCACAATAGCGACAGTTCTCGAGATCGAGCACGATATTTTTTTCGCCATTCCCGGAAACAAGTACCAGCTCCGACTTAAGTGTCGGGGCGATATGCGTATCCAGTTTTTCTTCCAATACTTTGATCAAAGTATGGTTTTCAAATTTGTCAATTTTGAACTCCATAGCTGAAATTTTAATTTTTATTGTAATACATTACTTTTTTCCAGCCTTATTCTTCTCATTCTCTTCCATTTCATTCTTCAGTGCAGCAAGATCGGAAATGTCACCAAGCGTTGTTTTCTCAAGATTGCTCTTGATTTTCTTGGCCGTTCTCCGTGTGTCAGCAGCAGCAGACTGCTTTTCTGACTTTCCTGACTTCCCTGAAGACTGTCTATTCTCATCTTCATGAATTCGGCTATGAGACAAGATAATCTTTTTTGCCGACTTATTGAACTCAATTACCTTAAAAGATAATTTTTCGTCCTGTTTTGCAGATGATCCATCCTCCTTTACAAGGTGTTTTGGAGTAACAAATCCTTCCACACCATAGGGAAGTGCAACGACTGCACCCTTGTCCATTAATTCAACGATCGTTCCTTCGTGAATTGAATCAACTTCAAAAACTGATTCAAATACATCCCAGGGATTCTCTTCCAGCTGTTTATGACCAAGGCTCAATCGACGGTTTTCAATGTCAATTTCCAGAACAACCACCTCAATGTCAGCTCCAATGGAAGTAAATTCTGCCGGATGTTTCACTTTCTTCGTCCATGAAAGATCTGAAATATGAATCAGGCCGTCAACGCCTTCTTCGATTTCAACAAACACACCGAAGTTAGTAAAGTTACGAACTTTTGCTGTATGTTTCGTACCCACAGCAAATTTTTCCTGTACTTCATCCCATGGATCTTCTTTCAGTTGCTTGATGCCCAGCGACATCTTTCTTTCTTCCCTGTCCAGGGTAAGGATGACAGCTTCCACTTCGTCACCAACTTTCATAAATTCCTGGGCACTCTTCAGGTGCTGTGACCAGCTCATTTCTGAAACGTGGATCAGTCCTTCAACGCCCGGAGCAATTTCTATAAACGCTCCATAGTCAGCCATAACGACAACCTTTCCTTTCACTTTGTCACCCACTTTCAGGTTTTCATCAAGTGAATCCCATGGGTGCGGGGTAAGTTGTTTCAGACCAAGTGCAATACGTTTCTTATCATCATCGAAATCAAGGATCACCACGTTGAGTTTTTCATCAAGTGAAAGGATCTCTTCAGGATGATTGACTCGTCCCCATGAAAGGTCGGTGATATGAATGAGTCCGTCAACACCACCCAGATCGATAAATACACCGTATGAAGTAATGTTCTTGACGGCACCTTCAAGTACCTGGCCTTTTTCAAGTTTAGCGATGATCTCTTTCTTCTGCTGTTCGAGCTCTTCCTCTATCAGTGCTTTGTGTGATACCACGACGTTCTTGAATTCGTGGTTAATCTTCACCACCTTGAATTCCATGGTCTTGTCAACATATGCATCATAGTCGCGGATAGGCTTGACGTCGATCTGGGAACCCGGAAGGAACGCTTCAATACCGAATACATCCACAATCATACCTCCTTTTGTACGGCACTTGATGTAGCCTTTGATCACTTCGTCCTGATCCAGTGCCTGGTTGACACGGTCCCATGACCTCATTGCACGAGCTTTCTTATGGGAAAGCACAAGCTGTCCTTTCTTATCTTCCTGGCTCTCAACATACACCTCAACGGTATCGCCCGCCTTTAATTCAGGATTATAGCGGAACTCATTGAGAGAAACAACACCTTCGGATTTGTAACCAATGTTGATCACGACTTCCCGCTTGTTCATGGAGATCACTTTTCCGTCAATCACCTCATTCTCGGCAATTGTTGAAAGTGTGTTGCTGTACAACTCCTCCAGTTTCTCCTGGTCTTCTACAGTTTCATCAAGAACATCGGCACCAAATGTATCCCAGTCAAAGTCTGCATCACCTTCAGTAGCATCCGCATTATAGGCAGTTTTTTGCTCTGCTGCAGTGGCTTCAGGAGTTTCGCTTTTTTCAGCTTTTGCTTCCGCGGGTTCTGATTTAATTTCTTCTTTTGATTCTGCCTTCACTTCGGCAGTTTCATCTGTTTTCTTTTCAGCAGGATCATCTGCTTTTTCAGCAGTTTCAGGAGTTTCGGCCTGTTCTGACTTCGCAGTTTCTTCTTTTTTGGTTTCAGCCTCTTCAGGGGCATTTTCTGCAGTCGGGGCTTCTTCTTTTACCTCATCTGATTTCTTCGCTTCCACTTCCTCCATGTTTTCCGCTACCTCTTTTCCGGTTTTTTCGTTGTTTTCATTAGCACTCTGAGCAGAATTTTGTTCTTCGTTCAAAGTGTCTTTTTCCTTTTCACTCATTAGACAAATTGTTTAAAATTAATAAGTTAGACATTATAGTTTATTTAATCGAGCCGCAAAGATACATTTTTTAGTGCAAAATCCCTAAATATCAGAAAAATAAACACCATATCCTGCGCGTGTGAAAATATGCTGTAGAACAATTCAACAGAGACTTTTAGCACATTGTACGAAAAACTCTAACTTTACATTTCTTAAAACCCAAAACAGATGAAAATTGCAGTTATAGGCACAGGTTATGTCGGATTGGTTTCTGGAACATGCTTTGCCGAAACAGGTATACAGGTTGCCTGTGTGGATATTGATGAAGAGAAGATTGAGCGTTTACGCAACGGGGAAGTGCCAATCTATGAACCGGGCCTGACGAGGCTAATAAAAAACAATCTCGAAAAGAAGCGGCTTACATTTTCCACGAGTCTTAAAGAGAGCATCCAGGACTGCGAGGCAGTATTCATCGCGGTGGGCACACCTCCGGATGAGGACGGAAGTGCTGATCTCCAGTATGTATTGTCAGTTGCCAGGGAGATCGGTCGTCACATGGAGGAATACCTGGTTGTGATCACCAAGAGTACGGTGCCGATCAATACATCGGAAAAGGTGAGAAGCGCAATTTCAGAGGAATTGAAGAACCGGGATGCGAAGATCGAATTCGATGTGGCATCCAACCCCGAATTCTTAAAGGAGGGGGCTGCGGTAAACGATTTCCTTAAACCCGATCGGATTGTGGTCGGGACTGATTCAGAGCGTGCAGAAAAGATCATCAACCGGTTGTATAAACCATTCCTGCTGAACGGTCACCCGGTGATCATCATGGATATCCGGTCTGCTGAAATGACAAAATATGCTGCCAATGCGATGCTGGCCACAAAGATCAGTTTCATGAATGAGATCGCCAACCTGTGCGAGGCGGTTGGGGCCGATGTAAACCTGGTCAGAAAAGGGATCGGATCGGATCCGCGTATCGGGAACAAATTCATCTATCCTGGCGCTGGATACGGGGGGTCATGTTTTCCTAAAGATGTGAAAGCACTTGTGCGCACCGGCAAAGAATATGCTGCACCGCTCAGGATATTGCAATCAGTTGAAGATGCAAATGATCATCAAAAGACCATTGTGGGCCGGAAGGTGATCGATCACTTTGGCGGATCACTGAAAGATAAGCATATTGCAGTCTGGGGACTTTCATTCAAGCCCGAAACCGATGATATGCGTGAAGCACCATCACTGGTAATTATCAATGCACTGCTGAAGGCAGGTGCAAGGGTGACCGCTTATGATCCCGTCGCCTTTGATGAGGCGAAAAGGATACTCGGAGACCGAATCGCATATGCCAAGGACCGACATGAAGCTGTACTTGATGCCAGTGCACTCGTCATTGTTACAGAGTGGGCTGAATTCAGGGTCCCCAATTACAGGATGATGGAGAAGCTCATGAAAGAAAAGGTTATATTTGATGGAAGGAATATATACGAACCTGAGGAAATGCATGAATATGGATTTTCATATTACAGCATTGGCAGGAAACCTATGATAGCCAATAATTAATGAAACGAATACTCGTCACCGGAGGTGCAGGATTTATTGGATCACATTTATGTGAAAGGTTGTTGAATGAAGGCAATGACGTGATCTGCCTGGACAACTATTTTACCGGATCCAAGAAAAATATTGTCCACCTGCTCGACCACCCGTTCTTCGAACTGGTCAGGCACGACGTGACACAATCATATTATGCAGAAGTGGATGAAATCTATAACCTGGCCTGCCCCGCCTCCCCTATCCACTACCAATACAACCCTATTAAAACAGTCAAAACCTCTGTCATGGGTGCCATCAACATGCTTGGTCTGGCTAAGCGTATCAAGGCCAAAATCCTCCAGGCATCCACAAGTGAAGTCTATGGCGATCCCGCGGTGCATCCTCAACCTGAATCTTACTGGGGCAATGTGAATCCGGTTGGTGCCCGGTCATGTTACGACGAAGGCAAACGGTGTGCAGAAACACTATTCATGGATTATCACAAGCAGAACCAGGTGAAGATCAAAGTCGTGAGGATCTTTAACACTTATGGCCCCAATATGCATCCCAATGATGGAAGGGTGGTCTCCAATTTTATCGTACAGGCACTGAAAAATAAAGACATTACAATTTATGGTGATGGTTCTCAAACCAGGAGTTTCCAGTATGTGGACGACCTGGTCGAAGGAATGATGAGAATGATGCATACCGGGAACGATGTCACCGGACCGGTAAACCTTGGGAATCCGATAGAGTATACTATCCTGGAACTGGCTGGTAAGATCATCGATCTCACTGGATCCAAATCGAAAATCAATTATAGTGAACTCCCCCAGGATGACCCTGTGCAGCGGAAACCTGACATTCGCATGGCCCGCAATTTGTTAAATGAGTGGGTTCCTCATGTAGAGATTCACGAAGGTTTGACCAAAACTATAGAATATTTCAAAAATAAAATTCAATAATATGAAAGGAATTATCCTTGCCGGTGGATCCGGCACAAGATTATACCCGATCACAAAGAGTATTTCGAAACAGATCATTCCAGTATATGACAAACCCATGATCTATTACCCGCTCTCCGTGCTCATGTTGGGCGGTATCAGGGAGATCCTTATAATTTCCACACCCGACGACCTGCACCTTTACCAGGAGTTGCTGGGCGACGGACATCACCTGGGGATCGATATCAGTTATGCCATGCAGCCGTCACCGGATGGACTTGCACAGGCATTCCTGATTGGTGAGACATTTGTCGGAGACGACAATGCCTGCCTGATCCTGGGTGACAACATATATTATGGACATGGTTTTGAAAAGGACCTGATCGATGCTGCTCAGATTGATGACGGAGCCATTGTTTTTGGGTATTATGTTAACGATCCGGAGCGATACGGTGTAGTAGAATTTGATGATAGCGGAAAGGCAATCAGCCTGGAGGAAAAACCGAAAATACCTAAATCCAAATACGCGGTTACAGGTCTGTATTTTTATAGTAACGACGTAATTGAAAAAGCGAAAACACTCACACCCTCGGCAAGGGGTGAACTTGAGATCACAGACCTGAACAGGCTTTACCTGTCGGAAGGCAGGCTCCAGGTCAGGATCATGGGACGCGGCATGGCCTGGCTGGACACGGGAACTCCTGAAAGCCTTTTACAGGCTTCCAGCTATATCTATACGATTGAGAAACGACAGGGATTGAAGATCTCATGCATTGAAGAGATTGCTTACAAGAAAAAATTTATCGACAGGAATCAATTGTTGAATCTTGCAGAAGGGCTGAAAAAAAGTGTGTATGGACAATACCTGTATAGTATTGCCAACGAAAAGATATTTTCATTCGAATCCTGAGCATGAATGTAAAATTAACCAAAATAGAGGGGTTGCTGACCGTTAATCCGGAAGTTTTTGAGGATCAACGTGGATACTTTTACGAGAGTTACAATGAGGAGAAATTTATCAAATCGGGCATCACAAATAAATTTGTCCAGGACAACCAATCGAGATCGACCTACGGTGTAATCCGGGGTCTGCATATGCAAAATGCACCGCATGCACAGGCAAAACTGATACGGGTTTTAGAAGGAACCATTTATGACGTTGTTGTTGATCTGCGAAAAGAATCCTCCACGTTTGGGAAATGGTATGGAATCGAGATAAGTGCAGACAACCGTCTACAATTGTTGGTGCCACAAGGATGTTGTCACGGATTCTCAGTCCTCTCGGAACATGCCACCGTATTCTATAAGTGTGACGAGTTTTATCATCCCGAATCTGAAACCGGTATCAGGTATGATGACCCACAGCTCGGGATCGACTGGAAAATACAACCCGGGAAAGTTTCCGTCTCGGAAAAAGATGCACAACTGCCACATCTCCATGATTTAAAAACGATCTAAGATGACTAAAAAGATCATGGTAACCGGTGCTTTCGGGCAACTTGGATCTGAGATCAGGAAGATCAGCGAAGCTTCTGACCAGACGTTTGTGTTTACAGATGTCGATACGCTGGATATGTCAGAGCAAAAGAATGCAAACAGATTCCTGGAATCCAATGCACCGGATATAATCATTAATTGTGCAGCATATACTGCAGTGGACAAAGCTGAAGAAGAAGAGGAAAAGGCCATTCAGATCAATGCCGGGATACCGGAATTGCTTGCCTCGTATGGTAAAAAAACGGAATGCATGATCATACATGTATCCACCGACTATGTTTTCAGGGGAGATCTGGCCCGTCCCCTGAAGGAGGAGGATAAAACCGATCCGCAAAGTGTTTACGGGAGGTCAAAACTCCTGGGAGAGGAAGCAATACTGAGCTATGAACGGGGAATGGTCATCAGGACCTCCTGGCTCTATTCCTCATTCGGCCACAATTTTGTAAAATCAATTGCTGGTCTGCTGACAAAAAAAGAGGAGTTGAAAGTGGTGTTCGACCAGGTTGGCTCCCCTACATACGCAGGGGATCTGGCTGAAGTGATCCTTATGATCGCTGAACAGGATGATCAAAAATTTATTCCTGGCATCTATCATTATTCCAATGAGGGTATCGCATCCTGGTACGATCTTGCGATTGCGATAGGTGAAATCACTGGTGCGGATTGCAAGATCGTGCCGATCGAAACTAAAGACTACCCTCTGCCTGCACCCCGACCGGCATATGCTATCCTGAACAAGGAAAAAATAAAAAAACAACTTGACATTCAGATCCCGTACTGGCGAAGCAGCCTGATCAGATGTCTGGAAATCATGAATACGTAACTGAAGTAAAAATGAATCAGAAGGAATTACTCGAACAGGTTAAGGAAAAAGCAAACCAATGGATCAATAGTAATATTGACGAGGAGTCCCGTGAAAGAATTAAGTATCTGCTGGAAAATGATGAAAAGGAGCTGATCGAAAGTTTCTACAGGGTACTCGAATTTGGTACCGGTGGCTTACGAGGCATCATGGGTGTTGGAACCAACAGGATGAATATTTACACGGTCGGGATGGCTACACAGGGATTGTGTAATTACCTCCTCAAACAATTCAGTGATCGCGATGAGATCCGGGTTGTCATTGCACATGATTGCAGGAACAATAGTCCGCTGTTTGCAAAAACCACTGCAGATGTCTGCTCGGCAAACGGAATTAAGGCATTCCTGTTTGATGGCATGAGACCAACACCGGAACTCAGCTTCGCCATCCGGGAACTTAAATGCCAGAGCGGGGTTGTGATCACTGCTTCACATAATCCCAAAGAATATAATGGCTACAAAGCCTACTGGGAGGATGGAGGACAGATTATAAAACCCCACGATGCGAACATTGTGAACGAGGTCAAGCAAATTGCATCCATCAATGATGTGAAATTTCAGGGAGATCCCTCCAAAATTGAGATCGTTGGTAAAGATATGGATGAGAAATTCCTGAAAAGATCCGCATCCAGGGCAATGAACATCGATCTAATTGAAAAACACGCCGATATCGGGATCGTTTATACCCCAATACACGGCACAGGTGTACACATGGTGCCTGAAATTTTGAACCGACTTGGTTTCAGGAATATTCACCACGTGCCGGAGCAGGATGTTGTGAGCGGAGATTTTCCCACTGTTGTATCACCGAATCCGGAAGAGCCTGCTGCGTTGGATCTTGCACTTAAAAAGGCCGACCTGGTGAGGGCCGACCTGGTCATGGGAACCGACCCGGATGCTGACAGGGTTGGGATCGCTGTGAGAGATCATCATGGAAAATTGATCCTGCTGAATGGTAACCAGACTGCAGTACTGCTCACTTATTACCTGCTTTCTCAATGGAGTGCAAAGGGGTTGTTGCAGGGAAAAGAATTTATGGCCAAAACCATAGTAACCTCTGAGCTGGTGACAGATATCTATCACAGGCATGACCTCAGGTATTTTGATGTGCTGACCGGTTTTAAATGGATCGCCGACCTGATCCATCGTTATGGAGATGAATACACATTCATCGGTGGCGGCGAGGAGAGTTATGGCTTCATGATCGGTGATTTTGTCCGTGACAAGGATGCCATTACCACCTGCGCCATGCTGGCCGAAATTGCAGCCTGGGCAAAAGAACAGGGCAAGAGCATTTTTGATCTGTTGCTGGATATCTATATGGAATATACATTCTATAAAGAATCCCTTGTCTCTGTATACCGGCATGGAAAAGAGGGTGCGGAGGAGATTGCGGCCATGATGGAGAATTTCAGAAATTCCCCGCCATCAGAAATTGACAATTCAATGGTCGTGCTTATCAAGGATTACCTGCATCAGAAGTCAGACAACAAGGCAACAGGAAAGGTGGAGAATATTGAACTTCCTGTTTCCAATGTATTGCAGTTCATCATGGAAAACGGAACCAAGGTGAGCGTACGACCCTCGGGAACTGAGCCAAAGATCAAATTTTATTTCAGTGTTCAGCAGGAACTGCCCTCCGCGGAAGATTACGACAGGGTCAACAAAGTCCTTGGGGAGCGAATCGAAAAGATCAAACATGAATTAAAACTAAACTAGGTTATGAGATCGTATCACAAAGAACTATGGTTTGAAGTGAACCGCAGAAGAGAACTTATAAATATCACCCCCGCGGTTGATGAAGCATTGCAGGAGAGTGGAATTAAAGAAGGTATGTTGCTGTGCAATGCCATGCACATTTCAGCATCCGTATTCATCAACGATGATGAGCACGGGTTGCATAACGATTTTGAAAAATGGCTTGAAGGACTTGCACCTGAAAAACCTTACGATCAATACCAGCATAACGGGTATGAGGACAATGCGGATGCACACCTGAAGCGTACCATCATGGGCCGGGAAGTTGTTGTTGCTGTCACAGAGGGGAAACTTCATTTTGGTCCCTGGGAGCAGATATTTTACGGTGAGTTCGACGGGAAGAGAAAAAAGCGCGTGCTCATAAAGATCATCGGTGAATAAACACCCAGGTTAAAAGAACTGATCCGGGAAATTCACCAGGTATAATTTTTCGGTTGCCCTGGTAAATGCTGTATAGAGCCACCGCAGGTAATCTTTCGATACCATGTCATCGGTAAAATATCCAAGGTCAAGGAAAACTGATTTCCATTGACCACCCTGGGCTTTATGACACGTGACTGAATAGGCAAATTTAACCTGTAAAGCATTGAAATACTTGTCATTCTGCATGTGCTCCGAGCGTTTCCTGCTGTTGGTGAGCTCAGGGTAATCTTCCAGAATCTTCCTGTACATGTCCCGTTGCTGTTCATGAGGTAGCGACGGTCCGTCTACATCCAACACATCAAGCAGAATCCTGGCTTCTATCACAACATCGGAATAATCAATCAGCGTGAGTTCCACATCTGCATATTTAAATCCGTACAACTCCTCGAAGCCAAGCACTCTTTCAATCCTGGCGATATCACCATTTGCAATGAAGTCGGGCTGTTGCAGCTCATTCTTCCAGAAATAATTATTCTTCACAACCATTAACAGGTCTCCCCTGCTGATCTGCTCTTCACGCCAGAGAATCTGTCCCCTGATCCCTGCATTAAATTTGTTGGCTCTTTTATTTGAGCGGGTCACAATGATGGTATCTTCCTCCCCGTACCTGTCATAGCTGGCGCTGATCAACTCCAGGAGTTCGGCCCCTCCAACACGCTCAACATCATCAAAACCCGTAGTTTTCAGTGAAGGAATTGAATGTTCCCCGGAATTGATCTGGTTGCGTATGGCTGTTGCATTGACCAGGATCCCCGAATCGGCCTGGTGTCTTACAATATCGGTGAGTGTAAATTCCCTGACAGCATATCCATAAGATTCAAGGGTGCGCTTTTCAAGCGCAGGACTGATGTCCAGTCTGACTGGTGGCAACTGGGCAGTATCGCCGATCAAAATGAGCCTGTTATTTTTGCCACTTTCAAGATACCTGAGCAGGTCAGATAAAAGGTTCCCGCTTCCAAACACGGAGTCAGCGCCAGACTGGCTGATCATGGAAGCTTCATCCACAATGAAATAAGTATCCTTGTGCATGTTACGGTCAAGTACAAATTCACCAAGGCCGTCACTTCCTGAACGCTGTCTGTATATCTTCTTGTGAATCGTCCATGCAGTATGTCCCGTATAAGCGAACATTACCTTCGCGGCCCTTCCCGTGGGAGCCATCAGAACCGATCGTGTTCCATTCTCCTTCAGCGTCCTGACAATAGAATTTACGATGGTTGTTTTCCCGGTGCCTGCATATCCCCGGACCAGGAGTATCTCCCGCGGATCACCGGAACTGATATACGTACTGATCTCATCGATGAGTTCCTCCTGACTTCCTGTTGGCTGAAAGTCAAGATTTTCAAGCAATTTCGATGAAATAAAGTTTTTAAGCATTCGTTCTGTAATAAAGGTAAAATTAAAATTTATAATTTATTTTTTTTGCTAAATTTGTGCGCAAACAATTAATGAAATTCCCCATGAGAAAAGTAATTCAGCCAATATTGATCGTTTTGATCTTTGTACTTGGATATCTTATTATTGAAAGTATCATGCGTCCCATCAGGTTCCAGGAGAAGGTTGAGAAGCGCGAACAGGCAACCATTTCACGCCTGGTGGATATCCGGGAGGCCGAAAAGGCATATAAAGATGTCTACGAAAGATATACCGGAAGTTTTGACACCCTTGAAATGTTCCTGAAGAATGATTCATTTACCGTAACCAAGGCGATCGGTCAGATCCCGGAAGCCTGGCTCGAAGAGCTTGGACTTGAAGAAGCCAGGAAAAAGGCGATTGAGGAAAATGTGATCGTAAGGGAGACAACCAAAAGACAGGTGCTCGATTCACTGTTTGGTGCCAGCTACCCGGTTGACTCAATGAAATATGTGCCTTACACTGAAGGAATTGAGTTCGAAATTGAGTCCAACGAGGTCCTGACATCCTCCAACCTGATGGTGCAGGTGGTTGAAGTAAAAGCATATTATGAAGACCTCCTGGCCGGTTTGAATGAACAACTGGTCGTCAATTACATGGACCAGAAAGAGACCATGACAGGATTCCCTGGAATTAAATTCGGATCGCTGGATGAAGGTACCCTAAGTGGAAACTGGGAATAGCTGGGTAACGCCTATTTCTCATGCAGGTCCACAGCATCATAGCCAATACCATATCTGAGGAAATTCTTCGTTCGGGACACTTATCCATCCGTTTTATGGCGGATGGATTTTCTTTGCTGCTCGAAGACCGCTCCTTTAATCCGGTAGTCCTCAATAGATTTACAGAGGAGACTGCCAGGACCATGAAAAGTCACGTCCAGGAATGTAAAGATTGGCTGCAGAGGCATACGCTGCTGGAAAAATTCTCAGGTGAAGTCACCATTGTAAACGATTTTATCCCAAGCACTTTGGTGCCGGATCCCCTCTTTAATGAAAAAAGCGATTTTATGTATCTCGAACCTGTCACACAGTTGCGTGCAGGTGAGAAAGTGATGCATATAAAGGTGAAGAACAGGCCATTTACGATAGTCTATGCCGTGCAAAACGAACTTGGTGATCTGATCCGGGATTTCAATGCGCATGTCAGGGTAAAGCCGCCCATTGAGATCCTCCTCTCCGTCGCCGACCAGGTGAATGCATCTGATCATCAGCGTGGATTTGCAATTGCCGAGGTTCAGCAAGGTTTCCTGGGAATCCTCGTTATCCGGGAGGACCAGTTGGTATTGCTGAATAATATCCGGATCAACAGTAACAATGAGCTTGTATATCACATTCTGAATACATTGCAACAGGTACGTTTTGACAGGAGAAGCCGACCATTATTCCTGGCCGGAGCATCCATTGACGAAGAAATGAGTGATCTGACAAAATACATCCGGCATATAGCACAACTGCCCTACCACATCAATGACATTGAAAAATCGTCCATCCCGGATCACATATTGCTTGCAGAAGCTTCAAGGTGCGAATAATCAGCGGAAAATATAAGGGGAAACAGATCAAGCCGCCCCCTGGATTCAGGGCAAGACCAACGACCGATTTTGCCAAGGAGGCACTATTCAATATACTTGAAAACCATTTAGATATTGATGATCTTTCCATCCTTGACCTATTTGCCGGGACCGGAAGCATTACGTACGAATTTGCATCCCGGGATGCAAAACGCATCACAACGGTTGAGGCAGACACCGGGGCTTACAGATTCATCAGGAAAATGTCAGAACAGATGGAGATGTTCCAGGTAAACCCGGTACGTTCAGATGCCATGAAGGTGATCAAAAAACCCTGGGAAACATACGACCTGGTATTCGCCGACCCTCCCTTTGACTATGAACATCTTGAAAAGCTTCCCGGTATGATCCTTGATAGCATCCTCCTGGAAAAAGGTGGATGGCTGATCCTGGAACACCCTTCCAAACTTAAGTTCCAGCATATCCCGGCTTTGTTCGATCACCGGAACTACGGGAGTGTGAATTTTAGCTTTTTCAGGAAAGGCTGATGGCTGCACTTCGGCAGGCTCAGTGGACAGACAACTGGCGACCGATCACGATACGCCTCCTTTCGTCGTCTATCGGGACCAGCTCCTAACGTCGCTTGCTGCTTCTACCCACTGACGGCTGAAAGCTGACTCCCGTATTCAGAATTTAAGGACAAAAGATTCCAGCGGATCAATGGAGATCAGCACTGTTCCTCCGGACTCGTCAACATTCAGCACAAATTCTTTTGGGCTTCCCAGCTGATCCCTGAGCGGGTAAACCCCGTATTTAGCTCCAATCTTCTCAATAAGATCAGTTGGGATCTTAAGCTCAAAACGCCCCCCGGAGGCATCATTAAAATTATTTACGATCAGCAGCCGTTCATCGTCCGACCATCTCAGGAAGGCAAAATGCTTGTCGGTATACCCTTCCGTCACTCTCCTGTTCAGCTTGTGTAAACCGGCGTATTTTCCCATCAAGGCGAAGCTCCCGGACGTAAAATTCAGCATACCCATGTAAAAACTTCGCAATTTTTTTTCCTCAGCAGACAGGGCACCCCCATCAAAAGCACCGTTGTTCATCCACCGCTGGTGGGCAGGCACGCCCCAGTAGTCGAAGATGGTGGTTCGTCCTGCCTTCCCAAAGCCTGCATCCTCCAAGGCGGGCTCTCCGACTTCCTGCCCAAAATAGATCATGACCGGTGAGGTCCCGATCGTGGCTGAGACCACCATTGCCGGGAGCGCTTTCCAGGGATCCCCGGCAAAATCCTGGCTGGCGATCCTGTGCTCATCATGATTCTCGAGAAAATGCAGCATGTGGTTTTCAATATCTGCGAGTCCGTCAATAATCGCTGGCACATTGTCGGTGCTGCCATGCCCCTGGACGATGTTCTTCAGGGTATCATACATTTCCACCTTGTCGTAGAGGTAATCCATTTTCCCCAGTTCAATATAATCCCGGTACAGTTCCGGGACATAGATCTCCGAAAGAAGCAGTGCATCGGGATTCTCCATTTTGACTGCTGAATTCAGGTAGCTCCAGAATTCGACCGGCACCATTTGCGCCATATCATACCTGAAACCGTCGACTCCCTTACCGAGCCAATAGAGCGCTATATCCCTGAATTTCTTCCAGGTACCAGGCACCTCCTTCCCCTCCCAGAATTCTGCATGTTCACGGAAGGACCTATTCCGGTATCCCACCGGAAGTTCCGGAAACTCCTTTTCCCCGGAGGGGGTGACCCCGAAATTGATCTTCACCGTCTCGTACCAGTCGTGCAATGCAGGCTTGGGGCTCCTGGCACCATTTCCGGTCCACCTGGCAGGGTATTCGTCGAATTCACCATCCCGGAGTGGATGCTCCTCACCCCCAAGCGGCCGGAAACCCTCCTCGAAATCGGGCACCCGGAAGCGCTCCCCGGGGATGTAATAAAAGTTGTTGTCACGCCTGTATTCCACGCTGGTGTCATCATCTGCTCCAAAATCCTTAACCCCCGTCGGATTGGAAATGGAGATATATTCCCTTGCAACATGATTGGGAACGATATCGATGATCACCTTCATCCCGTGCTTGTGGGTTCGGCTGACCAGGTCTTCAAACTCCTCCATGCGCCGGTCAGGATCTTCCGCCATGTCGGGATTCACATTGTAATAATCCTTGATGGCATAGGGCGATCCTGCTCTTCCCTTCACCACATCCGGGTCATCATTGGAGATGCCATACGCGGTATAATCCCTGATGAGGGCATGATGCAGCACGCCGGTGTACCAGATGTGCGTCACCCCAAGTTTCCGTATCTCCTCCAGCGCGGTATCGGTGAAGTCGTTGTACTTCCCTACCCCGTTCTCTTCCAGGGTTCCCCAGGGCACCTGGGTCGTATCGGTATTTCCGAACAACCTGGGCAACACCTGGTAAATGACAATTTTTCTATCTCTGGTTTCCATCCCTGTGTTGTTATTACACTGCATCATTATGAACGACAGCATCAGGATCAAACATATGGTCGGCAGTCTTCTCATATATTTAAAAATATGAATTTCTCGGGTCAATTTCGTCGCAAGATAAATTTTCCGGCAGATCTCCCGGCCGCTCCTGCTGCTGTCTTATACTTCAATTCGAGCAGGTACAGGCCATCCTGCATCCCGGGGTCCGTCTGTATCCTGGCTGTTCCGGGGGCCAGGGTTCCTGACTTGATCTTTCGACCCGACAGGTCATAAATGGAATACTCCTGTACTGTGATATCTTTCCTTGCAGTAAGTTGCAGAACGTCATAAACAGGGTTGGGGTGTATGCTGAATGGTACGTGACCCCCAACCGCCTGTCTGCCTGCCGAAGTAACCCCATAATAGATCGAGTACCAGCCATCCACGGGCTCCCGTGTGGTATTCATATTTTCATCTGTGGCTGTCATGAAAAATTTCAGGACACCATCAGATGCCAGCCCTGGATGAACCATCTCATAAACGCCGTTGCCCATGTATTCGGTATTTCCCTCATAAAAATCGTTCCCCGTCCCGAACCAGGCCTTCACCTGTGACAGTTCGTCATCATCCTCAACCCTGAACTGTACCCTTGCAATCTCGAATAATTCGGGCTGGTTCACATACAGGAGGGTAATGATGGGATCGATGGGATTAACTACAAGCTGCTCAAGTGCAGTTGAAGACCGTTGGGCGATATAGGGCTTGAGTCCTGCAGTTACATGTCCTCCACGCGCCTGCTCAAAGGCTTCGATGAAATCATCGAAACTGAATCCCCAGTCCAGCACCATGTAGGGATCCTCTTCCGCTGCATCAAGTACCTGGTTTTTTATACTGTCCAGGAATGGGTCCAGGTGATCATTGTTGAATGTTGTGGATATGAGTTGTTGGACGTACCATGAAAACCTGTCGCGGTAGGTCTGATTCATCAGGATCTTTTCAGTCAGGGGCCTGGGTTCTCCCTGGTTGCTCCACTCATAGATATCGCGTGTTGCCCAGTTGATATCACCGATGAAATTGATTCCCAATGTATTGTCAGGATCGTAGGGAATATATTCAAATTTGCGCGTTCCCTCGTTGTAGTAGAGGTAGTAGTTATTCTTATTAAATGAATAGGCATCCCAGTGACCGGTAAGCTCTTCTACTGCAAGATTTTTGAGGTATCCATTGATATTGAAAACCCGGTTGAGTTCATGCTGAAAATCGGCAGGATCGGTATTGTTGAGCACATCGATAAACCGGGCAAGGTCGGAATAATCGTCCTGCATTTCATTGGTTTTCAATTCGTAGGCTCTTCTCCCGTTGTTTTCGTACCTGTAGAGTGACGGGTCCTCGCCCAGGTAGACCAGGTCGGCCGGCCAGAGACATTTGTACAGGTTTCCATCGTTGTTTCCAAAACGAAGGTCGATGAATTCCTCATCCACATGTTCGACATTCAGGTAGAGTCCCTTGTATTCTTCGTTGATATAGAAACGCACATGGTTGGCCCTTGAGCCAGGTACCTGGGCCTCCCTGAAGAGGTGCCAGCAGGTCAGCGCCCTGGTGACGCTGGGATCGTTGTGTTCACCGTTGAGATTGATCTTTTCGACTCCCTGAAATTTTTGTCCGGCAACGAAGGTATTCAATGACACCTTGAAAGATTTTTTGCCTGAATATCTAGAGGTATTGCCCCGCAGCCTGAACCCGACAGAGTCGATGGTCTGCGTAAAGTTTCCCCTGGTAAAGGTGAAGGTAGCCATGAACTCGTGATCGCTGTCCTCATTTCCTTCCGTAAGGATCACTCCCAGACTGTCGGGATCGATGGCGATATCAACCCTGGCAATGGAAGAGTTATCGAAAAGGAGACCCGCATTCGGGAAGCGATCCTGGCATGAAATCGGTGCTGAGGAATACAGCAGGATGACAGGCAGGATCAGCCGCAGAAGTACTTTTTTAAATTTCTTCATAAGAAACAACTAAGTTACTATGTTTTTTTTCTTTTTTCTTTGGGGATATAAAAAATTCACCTATTTTTGCGACGCAATTAAGACATTGTGCGTTCACAGAAAATATTGATACCCATAGTTAACATTCTAAAGGTCTGGTAGTTCAGTTGGTTAGAATGCCGGCCTGTCACGCCGGAGGTCGCGAGTTCGAGTCTCGTCCAGACCGC
>CAKZNC010000099.1 GCA_937129385.1 uncultured Bacteroidota bacterium | reverse complement strand
GTTCGTGGCAGACTGGGTCTACCAGACCCGCGCCAAACACAAGCTTGAGCAGGAGCATTCCATGACGGTGAACCAGAGAATTGCTGCAGGCGGAGAGGTGGTCAGGGAGATACTGGGCAAGATATGGATCTACATTATTATCGGTATTGCAGTCGGCGCAGGGGCACACGGATTTGTGCCGGACGAATACCTGGCCGGCGCCCTTGGGAGTCAGCACTGGTATTCTGTTCCGCTTGCGATCCTGGTGGGCATACCCCTGTACTCCAATGCAGCAGGGATCATCCCCATTGTCAGCGTGCTGATCGAAAAGGGAGTGACCCTGGGAACGGCACTGGCATTTATGATGTCGGTCATTGGGCTGTCCCTGCCGGAGATCATCATCCTCAAAAAGGTGCTGAAGTGGCAGCTCATCGGTGTGTTTATCGGTGTTGTGGCCATCGGCATCGTCATCGTAGGCCTGATTTTCAACTATGTTTTATTCGTTTGAGCAGGTGATTGCCGATTCATGTTAAAGTGATTCCTGTGCCCCGCCAATTTTCGTACCTTCGCCCCCTGATACGAATAACGTGAACTACCTCTCAGCAGAAAATATTTCCAAGGCATTTGGCGAACAGGTGCTGTTCAGCGACCTTACATTTGGCTTGGCTCGCGGTGATCGTACAGCGCTTGTCGCGCGGAATGGTACGGGCAAGACCACCCTTTTGAGGATCCTGGGAGGGAAAGAACAGTCGGATACAGGCGAATTCACCTTCCGTAACGGGATCAAAGTGGGCTACCTGGAACAGCTGCCAGAGCTGGAGGAGGGGCAGACCATCGAAGCGCTGATCCTCACTGCCAATACCCCTGTGATCTCTGTGATCAGGAGGTATGAAAAGGCGGTCGCAGAGAGCACACAAAACCACACCCCCGAGGCCATGAAAGCTCTGGAAGCGGCAACCAACGAGATGGACCGGGTACAGGGATGGGACTACGATCGCAGGCTGAAGCAGTTGCTTGACCTGTTCAGGATCACAGATACCTCTCAGCAGATTGACAGCCTTTCCGGGGGTGAAAAGAAGAGGCTCGCACTGGCCATGGTGTTGCTGGATGAGCCCGACTTTTTAATCCTCGATGAGCCCACCAACCACCTGGATACCGACATGATCGAGTGGCTGGAAAGATACCTTTCCAGGTCACAGCTGACCCTGCTGATGGTGACCCACGACCGCTATTTCCTCGACCGGGTGTGCAACCGGATTTTGGAACTTGACCAGGGGCAACTGTACCTTTACCAGGGCAACTATGGGTATTTCCTGGAAAAACGTGCCGAGCGGACACTGCAACGGCAAACGGAGATCGACAAAGCCGGTCAGCTCATGAAAAAAGAGCTGGACTGGCTCCGGCGGATGCCCAAGGCGCGGACCGGGAAATCAAAAGCCAGGATCGATGCGTTCGATGGCATCAGTGAGAAGGCCAAAGCGGTAGTGGACGAGGGTCAGCTCCGACTGCAGGTGAAGATCCCGCGGCTGGGGGGAAAGATCAGGGAATTGAAGCACATCAGCAAGCAATACGACGAAATAAAACTTATTGATGATTTCAGCTACAAGTTTGCAAAGGGAGACCGGTTGGGGATCATTGGCAGGAATGGTACAGGGAAAACAACCCTGCTGGAAATAATCAGTGAACAGGCGCAGCCAGATGAAGGATCAGTGGTCACCGGGGAGACCGTGGTGACCGGCTATTACCGGCAGATGCATCCTACCTGGAAACCCTCCCAACGGGTGATCGATGCCGTGAAGGAGATCGCGGAGATCGTTGAGCTGAAAAATGGAAAAACAATATCGGCTTCCCAATTCCTGGAGCATTTTATGTTTCCGCCGGAGGCGCAATACAAGATGATCTCCAAGCTCAGTGGCGGGGAGCTGCGACGGTTGCATCTCCTGACCGTGCTGATCAAAAACCCCAATTTCCTGATCCTGGATGAGCCGACCAACGACCTGGACCTCTTCGCATTGAACAAGCTGGAGGAGTTTCTCCTTGGATACGAGGGGTGCCTGGTGATCGTATCGCACGACCGCTATTTCCTGGATAAGCTCACGGAACACCTGTTTGTATTCGAGGGGAAAGGGGTCATCCGTGACCATTACGGCACCTACTCAGATTACAGGCGAAGGAAAGAGCAGGAGTTGCAGGAGCGATCCAATGAGGCGATTCAGGACTCCGCAGCAAAACACGGAAAAGCGGGGAGGACAGCCGGGGGCGGGGACAAGCCGGACGTTCCAGGGAGCAAGCCGGGAACGAAGGAGAGCACGTCCGGAAGTTATTCGGCGGAACGCCTTATGAGCTCGGCAAGCCTCGGTTCAGCAAAAACAAAACTTACCTACAAGGAGAAGCTCGAATATGAAAAGCTGGAACCGGAGATTGAGGCGCTGGAAAAGGAGAAGGCGACCCTGGAGCAGGAGATGAATGCCGGAAGTGGCGATTACGCGGAGCTGCAGAAGAAAGGGGAACGCATCACGGAGCTGATCGAACAGATCGACAAGAAGATGCAGCGGTGGATGGAACTGGGGCAGTACGTCTGATGGCTGGCCGGTGACATTCAGGCTACTTGCCCCTTACCGCATGGGGCATCACCCTGGTTCCTGCAATGTGATCATACACACTGCCTGTGCCTTTCGAGTAGACTACAGAGGCAATGTAAAACAGCATGATCACCTGTGGGACAACCAGGAGGACAAACACCCATGCAGGTGCATCTGTACCCTGCCTTGAATAATACACGATCCAGTGGACCCCGGTATGCGCGATCTCCCAGGGAAGAAACTTGAGGAGGTTCCTTAGGATGACACGGTTCCGGCTGTACTGCGATATAACCTTCAGTTTAAAAACCTTTTTCCCGATGGTGGCTCCTGCCGGGCTTCGCTCCGCCAGGGAGAAATAAAGAAACACGGGGATGGTCAGACCGAAAAAACCAATGATCTGTCCGCTTACCGGTCCGTTTATTTCCAGGTTGAAAAGGCGCACAATAAGGAACAGGATCCCGGCATAGCCCAGGATCACCAGGTAATCGACAAGGAAGGCGCCCAGTCTGGATATGATTTGATTTTTCATGATGGATTCGATCGTCCTTTTGATGTTTTATTTATAACAAAGATAACTCATCGAACTGATAGAATTGAAGATGCAGGGATTGGTGGAGCCAATACATGTATATGAAACAATTCATGTTCATTGCGTATATCTGTTGATGAATGCAACGGTTTCTTTCAAAAATACTTCCTTTTGGCAAAAAACTTCTAATTTTAAAGTTCATTATTGAACACCAATGTCAGAATTCCCATGAAATATAATTACAGCGCTTTATTATTGCTTTTGCTTACCCTGGGTTACTTCAGTTACGGTCAATCGGGACATCTGCTAATCGTCGGGGGAGGGACCGAATACAACGATACGGAAGATACCTGGAACCACGATGCATACAAATGGGCGGTGGACCATGCTGAAAACAAAAAGGTGGCAATTCTGCATTACAGTTCCGGAAGCGACTGGCTGGAAGACTATTTTGTGAACCATTGCGGTGCTTCCGAAGCAATGAGTTACGTGGTGAACAGCAGCGATGCGGACAACAGCACACTGATGAGCACCCTGGATTCATACGACATGTTCTTCCTGAGAGGCGGGAATCAGTGGAGGTACTACAGCTACTGGAAAGACAAGGCCATCCATCAGCTTCTGCAGGATAAATTTGATAACGGTGCCGTACTTGCAGGGACCAGTGCAGGACTGGCTGTGCTTTCCGGTGTGGTGTACACGGCGGAGAACAATTCAGCGTATACCGATTTTTCAATTAAAAACATTGATGATCCTTCCCATACACTGGCTGACGACTTCTTTGATTTTGCTCCCGGACTTCTCTTTGATTCTCATTTTACCGACCGTGGAAGGATGGGAAGACTGGTGGCTTTTATGGCAAAATGGCAGAAAGACGAGGATGAGAAACTGACCGGTATTGGTGTGGATGAATCCACAGCCTTTGCCATCAGCAGTGAGGGAATGGGGTATGCCTTTGGTACCGGGGCTGTGAATATCTTCCGTCCGGGAGAACATGATTTCGGGACGGGTCCGCTGGTTCGTGCAGACTCCCTCCAGGTGACCCAGCTGCTGCATGGTGATAGCATTGATATGGTGACTTTTACCCCTTACGGGCAGGAGGATCATCCAGAACTGGATGCGACCACGGAATGGCCGGGACAGGAGATTTACCTCTCCGGATCCGCAAATCTGAGCAGCACGGTGCAACAAATGCTGACAGATTTCCTGAACGCCGGCTCGGGAAAATCCGACCCTGTATGCATCATCACCGGCACAGATCCTGACCAGGCAAACAGCTACAAAACGTGGCTTGAAAGTAAGGGCGCCACGAACGTTACTGTCTGGCAGGCCCTCTACAGTGAATTGGATAACCAGGAGATGAGAAACGCGGTGGAGTCGGCCGGCAAGCTGATCCTCATCGACAACAGTACCTACAATTTCAATGGGTTCCTTCATGGAGGAGCGAACGGGACTCAGCTGATGGAAAAGGTTGAGAACAGCAGCAGTATCCTGTTTTTTACCGGGGACAACAGTCGCTATGCGGGTGCCACCACCGTTTCCAACTACCAGACGCCAAATGCATCAGAGAACGGCAGCTTCTCATTGAGCAGGGTTTTTACGCTATTGGAAAACTGTGTGATCATTCCCAATTCACTGGAAGAGAATGGTGGCGGGGGCAGTATCACGGATATCTGGCACAGCACTTTTGCCGCGCTCCCATTTGCCATGGTCTCAGAAGATGTTCCAATGGGATTATGGCTGAATCATGAAAACGGCGTCCGGATTTTCAGCGAAGAAGATATAGCAAAGCTATACACCTACGGAAGCTCCCCGGTGATGATGCTAAACTGGCCGGGAGGAAAAGCTGCCCTGGCGCAGCAAACCTTTAAAGGAGAAAATAATGAGCGACCCCGCCAGATCGCCGGTTTTCATAATTCCTACCTTTCGTTTATAGAGAGCGGGGGTACACGTACCCTGGGGGATATCAATGTGGGAACGGCGCCTGTCCTGGGAAATGAATTAAGTGTATATCCCAATCCGGCAAACGAAATGGTACGTGTCGTGGCACCTGTAGGTGACCTGGATGTCCGTCTAATTGATTTGATGGGAAGGACAGTACTCAGTCACCGGAATGCTGCAAATAATTTCTCCATATCCCTGGAAGATGTGGTCCCGGGATGCTATTTTTTAACACTCGTCAGCCGGGAATCAGAATTCTGTACTTCCAGGAAAATAATAATCGAAAGCCAATGATATTAATAAAGAATGTTCACGTTTTCGGGCCCGAAGATGCAGGAGTAAACGACCTGCTTTTGCTCGCAGGAAAAATTGTTTCCATCGGCAGAGACCTGGATCCGAACATCAAAGGAATTGAGATCATCGACGGGAAAGGTAAAATTATGGTTCCCGGTTTCATCGATGCGCATATTCATATTGACGGAGCTGGAGGAGAAGGCGGTCCTTCCACCCGCACTCCGGAAGTGCAACTACAGGACCTGGTTGCCGGAGGGATCACATCAGTGGTTGGCTGCCTGGGTACAGACGGGATCACCCGAGATCCTGCATCCGTTCTG
>CAKZNC010000098.1 GCA_937129385.1 uncultured Bacteroidota bacterium | reverse complement strand
TAGTTAATGTAGAATAATACAAGAGAAATCAATTTGACTACAAAAAACAGATGTGAAAAAGAAGCAGTGAATTCAATCAAAGTATTAAAGGGTAGCTAGTGTTGAGTTATTAGCATAAGCTCCTTTATATAGCAAATAATGCTTCCAGTTTATCCACTAATGCCGTATGTTTTTGGGGATTATCTTTCTTTAACTTTCGAATGTTCAATAGTTTCCATTGTACAGCTGGCATATCCTCAAGACCTGCAACAGAATACAAATCCCAATTCGGATACCCTTTCTTAAAACTTAGCAAAAAAGAACGATCCGGATCAGATAGACTTGAATTAACAGTCTCGATTAGTTTCTCACGAGTAGCTTCAAAGTCTTCATAACCGAATGGTATGACAGACATTCCCTGAAATTGTTTCTCAAAAGCGGACCTCTGGTCCAGTAAATGTGGATGCAAAATCTCTTGGATCGTTCGCATGTGGCTTACAAGTGCTTGTATGAATCCATTTTTTATATCTTCATTGTAGCCAGAATCCTTAAATAACAGAAAAACATCAAACAGATCCCTTGGATGCTGTCGATCAAGAGCTGCACAAATTTTACCACCATAGAGTTTTGCATTCGAAACTACCTGTATTGCAGCAAATTTTTTAAACCTCTCCTGAACTCTATCATTTACCTGGATTAATCTCACAGGATGGAGATGTCCCCGAGTTGTCGTGTTAACTTCGATTTTTATTTGTGCATTTTTAGATTGGACAAACAATTTGACGTCATTTCCTTCAATGATATAATTATTAACGGTGGTGCCGGGTACTGATCTGGTTATCCGGTCCCTGATTCTGCCCAAGGAATCAGAAATATTGGTTAGTGCAGTTTCCCTGTTATCAAATGGCAGATAAGTTAGGTCAATATCTACAGATAACCGAGGCATATCCCGCAGGAAGAGATTTATGCCTGTTCCGCCCTTTAATGCAAGAGTCTTCTCAGTTGCTATGTGAGGTATCACCTGTAATAGTAGGTCAGCCTGATTTTTATATGTCTGATCTATCATTTTTCAGTTAATTCTTTTGGTACCGATATCTTATATTTTGATATATATAGGCCTCCTTTGACAATAACCCTGTCACCGGTACCTAAATCTATTTTGGATTGGTCCACAAAGCCTAACCATTGATGATTAGCTTTGGAGGCCATATATAGAAACAGACGTTTTACTTTTACAGAGTTGCAATTTTCAAGTAATTCCTGCATGATTTTTGGTCGAAGATTTGACAGGCCCTCTAATATTTGATAGCATTCCACCATATCGAACCGATCAGGAAGCAGGTACAAACATTCAAGTATTGCACGTTCAGGGGATGATATTTCAATTTTCAGGCCATCCAGGGAATATTCAAATAAAGCAGAATTAGCAGGCAAAAATTTAGTTTTCAAATGTACTATTTGATCGCTCCATGCCTGATTGAGAAACCACTTTGGTAGTTTAACGTATTGTGATGAAAACAGATAGAGTGGTTCATTCTCCATTCTTACGTAATGGGACAATCCCTGAAGTGATATGGATGTTAACCCACCAACATGTACTTGCAATTCTGTCTGTCTTTGTATGGAGTTCAAAGCTCCTGTCCATCTTATATTTTCATTTGGCCGTTTGAATGCTCCTGTTCCATATGATTGAAGCCAGCCGCTTTTTAGATAATATTGTTGCAGATCCCGTGAGATACCATTCTTCTCAAGCCATGATGCAAGGAGTACTGTCCCTGGCATATGGTAGGATAGGAGACTCATTAATTTTTTGTCATAATTAGTAGTCATACTCCCAAAAATAGAATAATATTAATGGAAAACAAACAATACAGTACTATTAATCATTATAATTAATATAAAATAGGTAGTAATACTAATAATATTAAGAAATATATAATGATATGGATTTCATTTTTGGAGCACCGGCGTTTTATTTTTTATTTATCAATCCTTTAAATAGAGTTATGTCCATTTCAAAAGGGACGATGCAATTGTTGGTTTCTTTTATAAAGTAATAAGTCACACTTTGAGGCAAATAAATTACATTGAAATTTGTAAAATAGATTATATATTACACTTAAAATCAGATAAATAGTAATTAAATAGTGTCTTTAATTAATAAAAGGTAAATAAATACACTCCGCCACCGACCTCAACCCAAAAACCGAACTGCCTAATAATATGGGTGTTCGGTTATTTTTGTGCCCGTTTTGGCGCACAATTGGCGTATTTTCATTTTACTAGTTCGTAATTCGTGCTTCTTCCAACCGCATCTATTATACGTAATATCTGTTTACCTATCAGGTCATTAATGTCCCTGATCGCAGCATCCTTTGATCATTTTGCAATTTTCGCCCATTTAGATGAAGTCAGCTTACCGTCAAATCCATCTGGAAGTTTGTTGATCAGCCTTCGCTGCCTTTCATTTATAATGGTCTTCGCGTGTTTATTCCAAAAATCAGCCTTATGTGGTCAACATGCCCGGTTTTTGCACATATATTAATTCCTTGAAGCTGAAGCATCGTATCTCAATCTTTAATTGGGAGGGCAACTTCCAAGTGCCGACGGCTAAAAATGATTCTCCGCTTTCGTTTTAGGTAAAACCTATGTCTTTGAATATTTCTCCCGGAAATATCTCCATGGAATCATAAACAGGAAACCGTAATTCTTCTTTCCTGAATGGTGATCCAGGTGGGCACGTATCACGGCCTGGAAATATCGGCTCTTCGTACTTTTCCACAGAGGAAGCCTTCGATGGATCAACACATCATGGCCCATGAAATAGACAAGTCCGTATAACGCAATTCCTGCACCTGCCCAGAACTTTGTATCGAATCCTGTTTGCGCACCAACTACAAGAAGAATCACACTTGGGACAGTGAATATCAATGCAAACAGATCATTTTTCTCCAGTGAAGACTTTGTGGGTCTGTGATGATCAAGGTGCAACACCCACAGGAAGCCATGCATCAGGTACTTATGCGTGAACCATCCTGCAATCTCTGTTGCCAGGAATGCAAGCACGATGGTCAGTATGGTCCAAAAAACACTCATTGTTCATACGAACGAACATATAAAAATCGGAAGAATCGTCCGAAAAACAATAAATACAAAGACCCTGGCCGATGGTAATTTATAGTATGATTACTCTTAATATTACTGCAGAATCACCTCAACAGTGCCTCCGGGCGAACCGTCGGTATTGTCATGACCAACATACCAGTTGCCATTCAGCGCAGCTTCACTGGCGGTCTGGGTTAAATTGGCAGAGATTGAATACTCATCCCCAACCTCATCGTATGTATAATTAGCTGTCACCACGTCATCCTCCAATATCCACGTACCGGATCCCGTATCAGGTTCCGTTTCACTATTGGCCCTAATGATCAGAGTGCCATCAGCACTGAATTCCAGCTCGAAAAACGAACTGCCGCTATATGTACCGGTGAAGGTGCCCTCGAAAGCATTGTCAATGGTCATCGGGACAGAGACCTGACCTGAACTGTTGCTTGCAAGCACATCAAATTCATGCATGCCCGGCGAAAGTATAGCTGTCCAGCTGACAATCCCGTTGGTGCTGTTAACACTCAACCCTTCAATGTTCTGTGTGATTTCAAAACTTCCCTGGGTCCCGCCCCAATTCACAGTGGGTGCTGGTGAATTCCCCTCTTCGAAAAATGAGGCGCTTAGATTTGTTTCTGAATAGGTCACCGTGGGAGCGGAATTAAACAAACCTTCGCATGAATAAAGAAAGATAAATGACGCGAAAAATAAGAGTCTTGTAATTTTCATATGATTAATTTTTACCTGTTAACAAGAAGAACAGACCATATGTTTTAATTTCCGGTGTGCTTTAACATTTTTAATAGTTCTGAAAAATCCTGGTGTTCCTGGTAGGGTGCTTCCATTCTCATTCGTTATACCAATGAACGAACACATCAAAAAATCATCAAAATTTAGAATAATATGAAAACAAAAGGATTGATTTTTACGACACTGGCACTGGTAACACTCATGTTCTTTGCCGGTTGCGAAAAGTATGACGACAATGGCCAGACCGGGTCACTTCTCGTGAAGATCACGGACGCCCCCTTCCCCATCGACCTGGTGGAAGAAGCAAATGTGACCATTACAAAAATTGAGATCCGCATGGAAGAGGACTCAACAGAATACCCGTTCAAGACCCTATTCGAAGGATCTGAAAAATTGAACCTGCTTGAGCTGAGAAACGGAATCACCGAAACGCTCGTGGACATGGAGATGCCTGCAGGTACCTACAACCTGATCAGGATATATGTGGACAGCGCAAGCATCAAGGTGAAAGACCAGGGTGAATTTGCAGTGAAAGTGCCCAGCGGATCGCAGACCGGGATCAAGTTGTTCATTGAGCCAGGCCTCAGCGTTGCCGGTGGTTTAACTTCAGAGGTGCTGATCGATTTCGACCTGGATAACTCATTCCGCCTGCAGGGAAACATGCATTCTCCCGCAGGAATCAAAGGATTCATTTTCAGGCCTGTGATCAGGGCAGTTAACAATACCGAGGCAGGTGTCGTGGAAGGTTTTGTCATGGCAAATGACACTACCTACCTGGAAAATGCAGCCGTCTGGATTGAAATGGCTGACGATACCCTTACTTCTTATACAGATAGTCTCGGGTATTATGCACTTACCGGTGTACCCGCAGGATCTTATACCATGTGGTCTGCACTTGAAGGTTTTGATACAACATCTGTCGATGATGTAGCGATCGTCGAAGGAAATCTGACGATACAGGATTTCATGCTGACGGCAGTTGAAGAGGATGGTGAAGGTGATGGCGACGACGGAGAAGGAGGGGAAGAATGATTCACCTTTAAATCAAAAAGGGGAAGGTGAACAGCATGCACCTTCCCCTTTTTTAAATCGTTCTTGAATTTATAGTTAAATTTACCAGGTAAACCGGTAATCAGAAAAAAGTGACAGAAGAAGGATTCAAGCACCTGTTTGAGACTCATTTTGAGGAAATCAGGAGGTATATCTTCTTCCGTTCCGGGGATACCACGATCTCCTCGGATATTGCACAGGAAACATTCATGAAAGTCTGGGAAAAGCAACTTGATGCCAAAGCCGGAAAGGATGTGGCACTGCTCTACCGGATCGCCGGAAACCTGCTGATCAGCCACTTTCGAAAGGAAAAAGTTTCAAAAAAAGCACAGATTGAAATGAGACTGGAATTCAAAAACGAAGATCACCAGGAACTCTACTATAAAGAACTGAAAGAAAAATACAGGAAAGCATTACAGGAGCTGACGGAAAAACAACGGACCGTATTCATGATGAGCAGGATGGAGCAGTTTACATACAATGAAATCTCTGAGAGACTCGACATCAGTGTAAAAGCGGTAGAAAAAAGAATGAACGGGGCATTGAAATTTTTACGCCAGGAACTCGATCTGAAATGAGTGATTCAATAAAACATATTAAATCCGATAAGGATCTGATGGATCTTTCTTCCGAAATTCTGGGGCGGACAAGAATTCCATTCGAAAAAAGTGAAAAGGAGGCCTGGAAGGAGATCTCGAACAGGATGCGGTCAGATCAGCCAGTTAAAGAAAGTAAAACGCGTTTTTTACATGGCTCTGCAAGGATCGCCCTGGCAGCCTCCCTGGCAATGCTGATCTCGCTGACTGCCTTTTTGAGGCTCTACCGCGTCACAACGGAATGTCAGCCGGGAGAAAGGCTTTCAGTCGAACTTCCTGACGGTTCGCTTGCGGATCTGAATGAAAACACACAAATTTATGTGCATCCCCTCTGGTGGCGTCTCTCCAGGAAGGTTTACCAGGAAGGTGAGGTCTTCTACCAGGTAAAAAGTGGCAAAAAATTTACAGTACAGACCGCCCAGGGAACAACGGAAGTACTGGGAACCACCTTTACTGTTTTAGCCAGGAATGAAAAGTTTACCGTTACATGCCACAGCGGAAGTGTTCGTGTGAAGAATGCATCAGCGAAGCGCTCTGTTGTCCTGTCACCGAATGAAAGGGCAGAATTGACCCTTCGGGAGAATTTTGAGATCAGCAAAATAAACGTTGAGCGAAATTCCCCCGCATGGGAGAACAGACTCCTGGTATTTACCTCCTCACCGCTTAGGTCAGTGTTTGACGAGATCGAAGACCTGTTTGATGTCCAAATTGAAACACCCGGGAAATTGAACTTTGTCTATACCGGAAGCCTCAAAACAGACCAGTCCGCAGATAAAATCATATCTTTAATCTGTCGACCATTTAACCTGGATTATGAAAAAAGTTCAGAATCGGAATACACGGTTATTCCCGGCAAGGGGGATTGATGTACTTCTTGTTCTGATCCTTTTATTTTTATCCCAAAACCAGGAGATCCTTGGACAGGGGATCGTTGTAAATGCCGACCAGGCCCCGCTGAATAATGTATTGATCACCCTGGTAGAGGAATACCGGGTCCAGGTGTCATTTGACGACAGGCTGCTTTCTCAATATACCGTCACCCTGCACAGGGAATTTGAGTCGCCTGAAAAGGCCATTGCTTATTTGCTGGAACCGTTCCCCCTGCATTATGAAATTGACAATGGGGTCTTCATTGTCTTCAGTGACAAACCTCCCCCTGAAAAAAAAGAATACCGCATCGCCGGGAGGATCATTGATCAACGCTCAGGAGAATCACTTCCATACAGTCATCTCCTGATCAACACCTATGGCACCACCACCGATTTCAGCGGACACTTCGCCTCTGCCTCGTTGGAATCCCCGGATTTTCAGGTACTGGTTTCCCACCTTGGATATTATCTTCTCGATACGACACTGAAAGCAGGATCTGATCATGTGCTGAGACTTATTCCTGCCGTCTATGAGCTGAAGGAGATCAGTGTCAGGGGCAATAGCGTCGAGCGCTCCGGGCAGGTGGGTGAAGATGCCGGGGTGTTGCGACTGAATCACAAAGTCGCTTACCGATTGCCAGGGAATGGCGACGACGCGATCTTCAATTTCCTGCGACTGCAGCCCGGTATCATGGCAGCGGGCGAACAATCGAGTGAAATGATCATCTGGGGTGGGTATTCAGGTGACAGTAAATTGGAGTTCGATGGATTCACAATTTTCGGTCCCAGGAATTTCAATGATCACATCAGTTTCGTCAACCCTTACATGACAAAGGAGATCAGGGTGCTGAAGGGTGGGTACCCTGCAGAATACGGGGATCGGGTAGGCGGTATCGTGGAGGTAACCGGAATTGATGGAAGCAGGACATCGCCGACTTTCAACCTCAACATCAATAATATGACGGTAAGTGGAATGGCAAGCCTGCCAGTCAGGAAAAAAGCAGCGATCACTGCAGCTTTCCGCCATACTTATTACAATATCTACCAGGAAGATCAGATCACTTCACAAACAGGACGCAGCGGGAGGGGAAATAGCGGTGTGGACGTGACAGTAACTCCGAATTACCGCTTCAGGGATGCCAACCTGAAATATGCCGGTACCACCGGCAGGGGCGATCACTATTTCATCAGCCTCTATTCAGGTGATGACCTTTTCAACTACGATCTGGAAGAGGAACGAAACCGCGTCAGGATCCTGCAGGAGACCATCGAGAAAAGCCGCCAGGTGGGCGGAACTGCATTTTACGGGAAAAAATGGAAGAATGGCTTCCTGAGTAATTTCTCATTGAGCTATTCCGACCTTAAAAGGGATTTGTTTGAAAGCCAGGACATCTACCTTACAGATCGCGATGTCAGGATCTCATCCATTCAAACGAGATACAACAGCACCATCTCTGAAACTAAATTCAACAGCAGCCATTACTTTAATATCCATGAAAAACATAATCTTCAGGCAGGAATAGGATATATCTATAACAATAATATTTTCCTGCAGGATTTCGAGGAGGTGATCTACCCGGAGGGGTTTGGCCATGCTGGCAGGATCAACCTGTATGTACAGGATGAATATCACCCGGGGCCGGGGCTGGATCTGAAACCGGGCATCAGGCTGGATTATCCGATTACACAGGGCAATGTATTTATCCAGCCACGACTACAAGCCTCCTACAAGCCTCCCGGGAGCCTGAAGATCAATGCAGCATGGGGCATCTACAACCAGTTCATTGCAAAAACATCAATACTAGATGAGCTGGGAAACTACAGGTATTTCTGGGTTATAAGTGACGACAATACGGTCCCGGTCCTCAGGGCTCAGCATACTGTCGTGGGCATGGTCTTTCATCATCAGGGCCTGACCATCAGTGTTGAACCCTTCTATAAATCAGTAAAAGGGATCACCCGGATACTTGAAATGAGCAACGGTGACCGGGATATCTACCAGGGCAGGGCCAGGATATATGGAACAGATCTCCTGTTAAAGCAATATCTTGGAAAGCATGAAGCCTGGATTTCCTATACCCTGAGCAAAACAGAAGAGCTTTTCCCATACTTTGAAACAGACCGTTTTCTTCCGGCTCCCCAGGACCAGCGACATGAGATAAAAGGGGCACTGCTGCTGGATATTCAACCCTTCTACTTCACTGTCAACTATGTCTATGGGTCCGGACTTGCCTACCCCAATACTTTGCCTGAGGATAACAGCAGGTATCCATACAGCAGGCTGGATGCTTCCATGATCTACAGGCTGAAAGTAAAGGCATTCCGACTGGAGACGGGGGTCACAGTTCTTAATGTCTTCAACAGTGAGAATATAAAATATTCCAACCTTTTTGAAGTTCCTGACGGTCAGTTCAGCAGCATCTCCATCTACGCGGAAGCTGTGCCTTTCACGCCTACCCTCTATATGAACCTGGCATTCTGATTAGATCCTTCATTCCATATCTTTCAGGAGAGATCAGGATGCAGCTCTGATGATCTCAAGTGCCCGTTTTTCATCCTCCGCAGGCACCTGCAATTCCACGGTGAATGTGGCAATGTGGCTAAAAACCTGCGTTGTGCTTTCATTCTTCAGAAAACACTTAATCCCTTCGGACTCCAGCTTGCTTTTCAATACGAGCAGATCTGATTCGTAATGCGATTCTTTGATTGTAACCCAGCTCATTTTATTGTTGGTTGATTTTGTTTCTGACTGTTCAATTGTCATTTATCGTTATCCTGGTTAAAAGCGCATATTAAAACTGCCGATCGTATACATCTGCGCCATGGCAGGGTTAAAAGAATTGTTTACCTGGTTCATTAGCAAGCCCATGGGATTCAGCCGGAAGTCAATATCCAGATCCGAGCGGAGCCTGATGGCATTTTTTTTCATTGCTGAATACATCAGGCCATAACCACCCACAGCCCCGAGTGTAGCAGAAGTGAGCAATATCTCCGATTCAAAATCGGGAGCGATCAGGTAACCAAGTCCCAACCCGAGGAGTCCGCCTGCAAGCTCACCCAATGCCACAAATACCCCGTCACTGGTCTCAAAATCCAGGTCCCGGGTGGCCCTCCATCCTAAATATCCTCCTGCGGCGATCCCAGCCAGACCAGCAGCCGTATAGGCTGTTTGATCATCCGGATTAAAATAATCTACAATCGTGATCAATGGCAGGGTCGCCATGGCCACAGTGGAACGGTAAACGATGGCATCACCCAGCGTATAGTCCCTTGTGTCCCCGAAAAATTTCCCGCCAGCCATTCCAAGGAAGGAGGTCAGGATCGTTGTTCCAAAGGCTGCATCCCATTCAGGCCGGTCATAGAAATCAAACACATCGGCCATCAACAATCCACTGATCGTTCCCAGGTCGCCCCACATCTGGAAGATCGAAGTTGACCCACCATCATAGCCCCAGCGATCGGCAAGTTTGAAACCGGCTATACCCCCGGTGATACTTCCCACCATCCCCATTCCAAAGAGGGCCGAGCTCCTTCGCTCATTCGCATCCCTGTAATCCTTCTCTGCCTCTATCCGCTCAAATTCTGTCATGCCAGGCGAAAAGTAATCATCCCACCTGGGCTCTTTCGAAATCAACTCCCCCAGGAACATGCCGTGCATCACTCCCCTGGAGATGCCGTAAAAATTCAGGCTTGCCTGCGCAAGTGTCACATCCTGGTTCTGCGTGATCCGATAAGGAATGTAAAATGATGCTCCAGATGCAAGCATGTAGAAGCCGACGAAAGCTTTCTCGTCCTCCAGTTGCAATGTAAGCGGCAATGCATACCCATAATAGCCCAGTCCGCCAATAGTATTCATCACCAGCATGGTCGAACGGCCTTTCTGATTCAGCACCGTGATCTCTGAAGGGGTCGAATCCTTTCCGCTTGCAGTGCCGGTTCTCTCGCTGACCTGTTCAGCATATTGCTGCACCATCTCTTCCAGGTACATCTCCTTCTCTTCCGGGGTCATCACCAACCGGTCCTTGAACAACAAATCGTTTTGCTCATAGAAGATCTCCATTGCATAATTCCCGTCCGGCGTTTGAAAAAGTCTTGCCTCAACGAATTCATCGTAATCTGTGAAAAACGACATTTTCTTCGCATAACTGCGATCGATGGTGGTGATCTCCTGTTCAGGAAAAAAGGGAACCTGCTTCTCCTGTGCATGCATTGGAAAAACAACCAGAATTGCAAAAACAAAAATGAAGAGTGATCGGTGGATGGCGTTCATAGGGATTCAGTTTTAAGTGGATTATAACAACACAGCTTCGCCGGGTGTTGTTTTTAGCAAGTTATAAAAAAGCCGGGAATGGATCATAGTTATAAATGACAAGTTAAAGGGTGAGGTAGCAGAACAAAAATTACAAGAAATAAGGGTGTGAAGACAGGCTCATAATTCTTTTAACACATAATTAACACGTTATCAATAATTTAAGGCGTAGATTTATTCAATATGAAAATATCACTACCAATCAACATCCTCATTCATATCAATAGCAAACAATCAATTTAATTAAATCCAAACAATCATGAAAAGAACAATTCTTGCATTGGGCTTGTCAGCCGCAATGCTGTTATCAGTCGACGCACAAAAGAAAACCGGAACCATTTACGCTGAACATGAGAACATCGACAAAACAAAGGCCCTCTGGGATGCTTTTGCGGATGGAAACCGTTTAAAATACCAGGGTTTCTTCGCCGACAGTGTATTTATAACCAGTAACGGGAGCCAGGGAGATCTGGTTGCCAGAGCAGACATCGGGAGAAACATACAGTGGTGGCAGAGTGAATTTACAGATCTTGAGGTAAAAAACCAGGAGCCGGCATATCCCGACGCACTTGACTACAAGGAGGGAGTCGACTGGGTGCAGGACTGGCGGGTCCTTACAGCTCGTCACATCAAATCAGGGATCAATGTAAACGTGCCCATTCACACACTATATGCTTTCAATGACGAGGGCAAGATCGTGATGCTGGTCAACTATTTTAACAATGACGTCTTTGAGATGATCCAGGAGAGCCAGACTACCACGGAAAACGGAGATGTATATGACAACCATCCGTATATCCTCACAGTAAGAAAACTGGTCAACACCTTTGCAGACGGAGATGCCGAGGCGTATGGAAGCTTTTTCACCGACGATGCCATGGTCAATTTTTCATGGGATATGGCGGGTGAATCACATTCCATTGATGAAGCCATCGCCGGGATGAAGGATATGTTCGCCAACGGCTTTAAGGCGGAGGTCGACCAGGTTGGGTACCCCGATTGCATCTACTATGAAAGAGGCAACAACTGGGTGGTATACTCCTGGTGGAAACAGACGGTGATGAAAGACGGGAAGAAATATGAATATCCCGTAATGATGGCACATACTTTCAATGATGATGGCAAAATCATCAGCGAATCTGTTTATGCCAGCAGCAATCACTTTGAATAATCCACTGCATCGCTGACAACCCATCCGGGATCCGGAAAGATCGTCCATGAAGGATTAAGTACAAAAAAGAACCCGGCGGTCATTACTGATCTGCCGGGTTTCTATTTTATATAATTATTGTAGGCGGAATGCTCCTCCCGTCTACCTTTCTGATCCTGAATGCGTCGGTTTCGGAATGCTCCTCCCGTCGTGCTGGTTGTTCTTAAATATGTCGCCTGGGAGCTTCAGGTTAAAAGACAACTGTCTTTTTTCCATTCACCAGGATCCGGTGCTCGGCATGGTAATTCACTGCCTTGGCCAGCACAATTCGCTCCAGGTCACGGCCCCGGCGGACCAGGTCGTCTACGCTGTCACGGTGAGTGATCCCGATGATGTCCTGCTCGATAATGGGGCCTTCATCAAGGTCTTCGGTAACATAATGACTCGTGGCACCGATGATCTTCACCCCCCTTTCATATGCCTGTTTGTAAGGGTTTCCGCCCATAAAGGCCGGCAGGAATGAATGATGGATATTGATGATCCTGCTGGGATAGTGATCAACGAATGATTTTGTCAGCACCTGCATGTACCTTGCAAGAACAACAGCATCGATGTCATTCTCTTTTAAAAGCTGCAATTCGGCCTTTTCCTGTTCAGACTTATTCTCCTTTGTAATCGGAAACAGGTGGTAAGGGATCTTGTGATAATCCGCCATGGGCACAAGATCGGGGTGGTTGGAGATGATCAGGGGGATCTCAAATGAGCTTTCGCTCAAACGCTGACGCCATAATAACTCCTGTAAACAGTGGTCATATTTGGAAACCATCACCGCAATACGAAGCTTCCTTCCTGTGAAATGTATACTCCACCGAGCATCAAATTTCTTTCCGACGGGCTGAAAAGCATCATTCAGTTCATCTTCGGGGATGTCAAACCCCTCCATGTCCCATACAACACGAACAAAAAAGGTCTTGTCATGGGCATCCACATGTTCCTGCAAAGAGATGATATTCCCGCCATACTGTGATATAAACCCGGAGATCATCGAGACCAGGCCTTTCTGATCCGGACAGGAAAACAGCAGGGTGGCTTGTTTAGGTTTGCTTGTCTGCACAATTCTTCATTTTAATCCGGCATAAAAATAACCGAAATAATACAGAACAGGCAAAGGTTCCTGCATTAATGGGAAAGAACCTGTTGAAAAAGAAAACCTTATCTGCTTTTAGGTGTTTAATTTGCAGTACATCTTAATTTGATCATTATGAGTGAAAATAACTGGACATTTGAAAACATCCCCGATCTCTCGGGAAAGATCATAATTGTAACTGGTGGGAACAGCGGACTCGGGTATGAATCGGTCAAGGCCTTTGCCAAAAAGGGCGCCGAAGTGATAATCGCAAGCCGGTCCCCGGAGAAAGCTGAGGAGGTAAAAATCGAAATATCGAAAGATAATGTTAGTGGAAAGATACGCGTCATGTACCTTGATCTTGCTGATCTGGGGACTGTAAAAAAATTCGCCTCAGAATTCAGGAAAAATTACAAACGCCTGGATGTTTTGCTGAATAATGCCGGCATCATGATGAGTCCCTATTTTAAAACAAAGGATGGATTCGAAGGGCAGTTTGGGATCAACCACCTGGGACATTTTGCACTCACCGGTTTGTTGTTTGACCTGCTCGACAAGACGCCGGGATCACGGGTGGTAAATGTCAGCAGCGGAGCCCACAAACAGGGGACCATGGATTTCAGCAACCTCATGTTCAACGATGGTAAAGGCTACAGCTCCATGAAAGCTTACGGGCGATCTAAACTTTCAAATCTCCTGTTCACCTATGAACTTCAGCGGAAACTTGAAGCCGCAGGAAAAGACCCAATTGCTGTTGCAGCACATCCGGGGATTGCCATGACAAACCTCGGACGCTACATGGAGAAAAAGATCATAATAAAGATCCTCTTTCCCCTTTTCAAATGGATGGCCCAGGACCAGTCAATGGGAGCCCTGCCCCAGATCAGGGCCGCCGTTGATCCGACTGTTAAGGGAGGACAATATTATGGGCCCGGCGGAAAGAAGGAAAGAAAAGGATATCCTGTCGTGGTGCCTTCCAATAAAGCTTCTCACAATAGCGAAGATGCTAAAAAACTGTGGGAGGAGTCGGAAAGACTGACCGGCGTAAAGTTCAGCCTCTAGGCTTCAACATTTTCGCTACCGGTACGCATTTAAAACCCAGTATTTTATGACTGGGTTCCGTACAGGTTTACTAATTCTGATTGCGTTTGCGAACCGCTTTTTGTTTTCGGTGATCAGACCCGCTCGGTAAACAGGAGCCGGGAAAAATCCTCTAGCCGGTTCATATTCAGCATAATACAAGCCATGCAAGGCTTTGTAAAAATCATGCCGTATTCTTTTGGCACAGGTTTTGTTTTTATAGTGTTAAATAATAACAATATAAAACTGACCGCCATGAAAACA
>CAKZNC010000097.1 GCA_937129385.1 uncultured Bacteroidota bacterium | reverse complement strand
ATTAAATAAACTCCTGGCAGCACTGACACTGTCTGCTCCGAGTGGGCCATCCAGTTTTCCTGCTGTCCCTTGCGGAAGGTTGATAGTATTATCCACTTCCAGAACATGTATAGGAAGGTCTGTCTTTTCTTTAAGTACAGGCCATGTAACAGGTGCCTGTATAGGTGGATAACTCATAACCTCCCGGGCCTCCAGATCGGCATAATCATGAAATTCAGCGACAAGGTAGCTTTCTCCGGGTTGGAGCACATGGTCTGGCAAAGTAGTCCAATAACCATAATCACTGGAATTGAAACCATAGGTGACGTTTCCCGGTCCCCAGGTTGTCGAATGCTTTAAATTCGCTACCTTAAAATCTTTAAGGTTCACTGGATCAGCACCAACATTTGTAAGCTCCACATAATTTTGGTCACTCTGATAACCTAGAAAACGAAGCTCTGAAATAATTAGTGTTCTTATGGTATCGTCCACAACCTGGGCATTCAATGCCAATGGCAGCAGCAAAAAACATAAGAGAAATGTAAATTTGTTTTTCATAGCTGGAAAATTTTAATTAATATATTGAATGATTATAGCTAGTATGGAATAAATGTAATACAAAATATGTACACCTTAAAAGCTATTCTTAATTCTGAAAATACGTATACTGTTGATTTTGTGGGTTTTACGATTTTTGCGAGAATATATACATATATTTTGAGAATATTTCAATATTAATTTTCTCCAGTCTCTCCATTTCTGTTTTTTCTCGCCCGACTACTCTGTTTTGTTTTATAAATGACATTTTTATTTCCCTATTTATCCTTGCAGTCTCGTTATAGAGTGGAAAGCTCTTTTATTCGATTTCTGGCAAAGAAAATTTGGAAAAAAATCTCTTCATACAATATTTTTGAATTTCTGTATTATTCCACATCAGTTTAAGAAAACATTTCGAGATTTCGAATGGCCAGTTTCAAACTGAGAAGATAGTAATATAAACTGGGAATATGCTACCAGTATATAGCGATCTACATATTGTAAGAGTAACTTGAAGGTATTACTTTTATCCTGTTTCGAACACCATATTAACTGACCTACCATTATGAAATCAAGATTACTCAGTTTATTGATTCTGCCCCAGTTCATATTTATTCTTCTTTACCTTCCGGGTTGTACAGAAAGAATTGAGGAACAAGATATTTATCAGAGGCCCGACTGGTTGGTCGGCAAATTGGTTGACCAGTTGAAAAATGAAGAAGATCTGAGCACGTATATTGCTTGCCTTGAGAAAACAGGTTATGATTCTATTTTAAATACTTCAGGTAGTTTTACCTTGATTGCTCCCACAGATGCCGCATTCAATGTGTTTTTTGAAAATCATCCTGTATACAATAGTATAGATGATATTCCGACAGAAGAGTTAAAATCACTGATTGAATACCAGATAATTTACAATGCCTGGACAAGAAAGCAGTTTCAGACGCTGGATGTATCTGGATGGATTGATCCGGGTAGCCAGTCATACAATGAACCAAGAGGATTCAAAAGACAAACTGTTTACAGGCAACCCAATAGGAAGTATCCCGTAAAACAAAGAACAGGCTATTTACAGATTACCAACCAGGATGATTCCAAACTCGAAAGAATTGTATACACTTCCTCTTCAAAATATGCGCCTGTCTTTTTCCAGGATTACCTTTCAATTTATGGCCTAGATGGAAATGATTACCAGTTTTATTTTAACAGGGAATTTGAACCTGGTGAAATCTATTATGCAGGCGCACAGATAGATAATGAAATCCCTGCTGAAAATGGCTTTATTTATAAATCAGACAGATTAATCCTCCCCCTTAAGAACGGCGAGGAAATCATGGCCAACGGTTCCGGAGATCTTTCATATTATACGATGCTGAATATGATCTATGAGTTCTCACAGCTAAGATCAAATTTTGAAGCAACCTACAACCAGCCAGGCGCAGAACAGGGAGCGGATGTTGACACCCTTTATGATGTGGACTATCCCGACCTGTTATTCAATATATCAAGCGAAATAAACGGGAAACAGAATTTAACTATTCGTGAACACCATGGATTACTGGCGCCCACCGATAATGCATTTGAAACATTTAATGCAGCATATATCGATCCTGGTTGGGGAAGCCTGGAAAATTTACCTTCTGTGATCAAGTCAATAATAATTAACACACATATGTCAGAACGTGCAATATATCCTACTGACATATACACTGGTTTTCTGAATGGAGCAGAGGACCGGTTGTTTATTGATGCGGGAGATATTGTTCAAAAAACCTACGGTAGTAACTGCTCCTTCATTGGAATGAATAAAGTAATTGTGCCAAGAGCTTTTAAAAGTGTAGCCAGACCGGTATATCTTGAGAGGGGCTACCTCAATATGTTATATGCGATGGAAAGGACAAAAGTACTTTCCGCTATAAAATCTGAAGATGGCGATTTTTCATTTTATATTCCTTCTGACAAGGAGACAGGCCTATACGGTGGCGATTCAAGCTTGTTTGTTAATTACCTGGATGTTGCCCAAACCAAATACAATTTCAGGGCATTTGATGCGGGTAGCAGGAGATTCGTAACGATTACCACCCCGGTATTGAGAAAGATGCTGCTCAACCAGATCGGCGCCAGGACACCCACAGGAATTCCACAGAAAGAATTCATTGAAAACCTTGGGGGAAATTTCATCGTTGTTGATAATGTTTCAGGGACCGTATCGGGTTCAGCACCCTCAACATATGGCTATAAGGGCAGTGAACCAATCGATATTAAACCCGAACTTTATAACCAGCCTACAGACAATGGTAATGCGTACCTGGTCAATGCCTTTTTTAGTTTTACAAACCGGACTTTCTGGACACTGTTCACTTCGAAATTCTTGAAATTTCAGCAATTGCTCAGAACTGCAGGTTTATACGATGTCATACACAATGACTATCCCTTTTTAACAAAAAATGAATATTATACAGTCTTTATCCCAAGTGATTCGGTCATTGATCACCACAGGCTTGATACCCTGCCAAAAGAGGACCTGCGAAAATTACTGCAATATCATTTTGTTAAAGGACAATTAATATTTACGGATGGGTATCAAAACGAAGATCATTACAAAACCACCCGTTTAGATGAAAAAAGTAATGAAATCACGACAAAATACAGCACTTTGCACATCCGGCCCACTCCGGACCTGATTCAAATAATTGACAAGAATGGGAACGTGTATGCCACAATTCCGGAAAACAAGGATCGAACAAACATCATGGTTACCATTGATGCAGACAATTCTTCAGATTATGGATTCATAACCACCGGGGTAGTGCATGTGATTGATCATTTACTTGTTAAAGATATACTTCAGGAGAATTAAATCTACTAACCAGGGGATTAATGAAAAAAGAAATATTCTACATACTCTTTAGCATTTTGCTGAGCCAGATGTCAGTAGTTCAGGCGCAGAAAGCTGTTATCAGGGGTAAAATTACAGAAAAGAGCTCCGGGGAATCGATACCCGGCGCAAGTATTTTCGAAACCGATGCCCAAAACCGGATCATAGGTGGCACCGTTTCTGATATCAATGGTAATTATGTATTCGAAATATCTGACAGTCAGCACATGATAACTGTCAGCTCGATTGGGTACTCAAATCAAACCTTCAATGTAAACAACCGTACTGAGATTAATATTGCCCTTGAAGAGCAAAGTACAGCCCTCGATGAAATCACCATTACAGCCAAATCAGCTGCAAATGAAATGACAGGGGTACCACAAAGAGATCAAACCGGATCTGTGACCAGACTGGATATGTCTGAACTCGCTGGTGTTGCTGGATCATCTGCAGCGGATGCCCTACAAGGACAGGTTTCCGGTCTGGATATTACAAGTTCCGGCACTCCCGGAGGAGGCTCAAGCCTTGTGATAAGAGGGATGGGAACAATTGGCAATGCAAATCCGCTCATTGTAATCGATGGGATTGCCCAGGATGTGAGAATTGAAGACTTTAATTTTGCTGCTGCTGATGAACGGGATCTTGGGCAGCTTCTCAACATCGCCCCGCAGGATATACAAACCATTGAGGTATTGAAGGACGCAGCGACAACTGCCATATGGGGTTCTAAGGGAGCAAACGGTGTACTTATGATTACCACAAAAACGGGAACAAAGGGTAAAATAAGGTTCAATTACAATTATGAGCTTGGTTCAAACCGTCAACCGCCTTCCGTTCCAATGTTAAACGGGGATGAGTATGTGACACTCCAACTGGAAGAGTGGCATAATGCAAGAGGTGTCTATGACATTCCGGACGAAATCGCGTTTAATGTGAACTATGCCGATTTTTATAATTATTCTGCCAACACGAACTGGATTGAAGAAATTACAAGGAATAGCCTTACAAATGATCATTATTTTCAAATGACAGGTGGTGGTTCAAAGAGCAGGTACCTTACCTCTGTCAACTACCTGGATGAGAAGGGAACAACTATAAATACAGGATTTAAGCGCTTGACTACACGTGTCAATTTTGATTATGAACTCTCAGATGATGTACTAATTACAACCAACTTTAAATATGCGAATAGTCTCAAAGAAGATAATTATATTGTTACGGGCGTAAATGTCGAAGGAGACCGAAGCGTAAACATCCGGGAGATGGCATATGTGAAGGCCCCCAATATGACTGTTTGGGAATTTGATGAAGCTGGACTTCCAACCGGAGAGTATTTTACACCTATTGAAAGCTACCAGGGATCAGGGAATGACTATTTTAATCCGGTTGCCATCGGTAACCTGGGGATGAATGACCGGCTGGAAAACAGTATTGAAAACAATTTTAAGATCAGTTATACCCCATATTATTGGTTGAGATTCCGTGAGACTCTTTCATTTATGTATCTTAATACAAAAGCAAATAAATTTCTACCCTCTTCTGCCATAGGAGCAGATTGGCTTGATTCAGATATTAACAAGGCCGATGAAAGGAATGGTTCCGATATTAAACTTTTCAGCAGAACCCAGATATTCATTCAACCCTTCCTGCGCTCTAAGAATCATGATCTGATCATTTCAGGTGCGTGGGAAATGGAAAGAAAACAGAGTCAGTATATTGAGCTGCGAACATCAAATGGTCCAAGCATTTTCATGTCGGATCCCTCGAACGGGGCTCCCTTTAGCCGAACCTCCTCAAGCAGTCAGGAATTTACATTATACGGAGCCCTGGCAAGCATGAACTATAAATTTAAAGACCGCTACCTCTTCACCTTCAACATGAGAGGTGATGCGAGTTCGGTGTTCGGGGAGAGCAATCGTTGGGGAGTTTTTCCAAGTGTTTCTGGAGCCTGGCGTTTCTCAGAAGAACCATTTATGCAAAGTCTCAATTTCCTGAATGAATCGAAACTTCGTTTGAGCTGGGGGCAGGCGGGCCGGGCTCCGAATAATCCCTATGCCAGGTACGCGACCTACAGCACTGAAGGCCAGTATATGCTTGAACCCGTAATCATTCCAAGCCAGATTCAACTTTCTCGCTTGCGCTGGGAGACCCTTACTTCAGTAAACGCCGGACTTGAGCTGTCCCTGTTTGATAACAGGTTATTCGTCACAGCTGAGGTATATAAAAAAATAACCAAGGACCTGTTGCATTCTAATTACACGATCCCAAGTTTTACTGGCTACAACAGGTTAAGATACTATAACGGTGGTGAACTTGAGAATAAAGGCTGGGAATATTATATGCAATGGATCGCCCTGAAGAAGAAGGATCTGAGCTGGATGATCTCTTTCAATGTATCAAGAAATAATAATAGTTTCCTATCATTCCCGGAAAATTTTGTCGAGGAACAAGGCACTTCAGTTGAAAACGGAGTTTATCCCATAAAAGCCGAGCTGGGGAAGCCAGTTGGATCATTTTTCGGGTTCCGCTACCTTGGTGTGTATTCAACGGATGAAGAAGCCTATGCGAGAGATGCAAATAACAATATTATACTGGACGGGGTCGGAAACCCGATTCCTGTGACATTTAACGGGTCATACAGATTTCAAGCTGGTGATGCAAAATATGAGGATATCAATAATGATGGGAATATTGACATTATGGATGCTGTGTATATTGGTGATTCAAGCCCGGAATACACCGGCGGGTTTAGTTCAACATTCAGGTATAAGCAATTAAATGTCACATTGAATTTCCATTACAGGCTGGGATTTGATATTGTGAACGGGGTTGCCATTCTAACCCAGGGAATGAATAATAAACACAATCAAAGCAAGGCTGTGCTCAACCGATGGAGGTGGGAAGGTCAGGATGAGGAAAACATGCTGCCAAGGGCTTATATGGATCATATTGCAAATAATCTAGGATCGGACCGATATGTAGAAAAAGGTGATTTCCTCAGATTCAACAGTTTAAATATAAATTACAGATTGAATTCCCCCATTGCAAAAAAGATCAATGTAGATGGCATAGAATTGGGATTCCGAATACGAAATGTACTTACTTTTACTCGATACTCCGGCCAGGATCCGGAGATCATACCCAGGGAATCCAATCCATTTTGGATGGGTGTGGATAATGCACGGACACCAGTGCCGAGAACATTTACTATGACCGCTAAAATAAATTTTTAAGCAACAAATGTCCGCTCTGTTTAAAAACTAAAGTGATGCCAACACTATGAAAGCGAAAAAGAAAGCAATATTGTCCCTTTTTAAAATTATCCGCGAAAGTTTTTACAGGATTTTTTCAACCATCAAATATCTGTATGAAGGTGGTTACACTGATATTATCAGGACCGCTGTCATAATCATGATTGTATCGGGGCCTATGGTGATGCAGGGATGTGCTGACTCATTGGAACTGCTGCCCCCCGATGGCCTGGTAAAAGACGAATACTGGCAATCAAAGGAAGATGTTGAAGCCACACTAATGGGCGCATATAAAGGATTTGCGGATATAGATAACCGCCTGTTTTATTATGGTGAACTAAGGGGGGATATGCTGATTGATGATAATAATCTCCAGGCCGAACTCAGAAATATCATGTACAGCAATGTATACCCAGAGAATACCTGGGTTAATTGGAAACCTATATATGAAATAATCAACTATTGTAATACAGTATTAAAATATTCCGGGGAGGTGCTGGCAGAAGATCCAACATTTACAGAATATAAATTTGAGGCCTTTAATGCTGAGGCAGTATTTTTACGAAGCCTTGCATATTTCTATCTTGTGAGGGTATTCGATGAAGTACCATTTGTGCTTAATCCTTTTGATTCAGATGAGGAAGACTTCTTCCTTCCAAAAACGAGCAGTGAAATAATATTGGATTCGCTTAGCAGCCAGCTGGTTCGAATTGTTCCGCTCATTCCTGAGGAATATGAAAACATTGATAAAACCAAAGGCAGGGCAACCCGTGGAGCTGTGCATTCACTGCTTGCTGAAATTGCACTTTGGAATTTTGATTATGAAAAATGTATCAATCATGTAGATGATGTATTGGATATGGAGCTCTATGGACTTCTTCCCGCCGGAAGCTGGTTTACAATATTCACAATGGGAAATACCCTGGAAGGGATTTTTGAAATACAATTCAACAGTCAACTCGGACAGAATAATTCAACCTATAATATCACTTTAGACAATCTCAATTATTTGAATGCGAGTGATTATGCAATGGATATTCTTTCTGCTGCAAATACATCCGAAATCGTAAGAGGACCCGGATCCGTTACAGAAAATCAGAACATATGGAAATATGTAGGTCAGTCACCAGATGGTCAGTCAAAACGCTCCGGAGCGAATGCGCGAAGTTGTAACTGGATTGTATACAGACTTCCGGACGTCATGCTTATGAAAGCTGAAGCGCTTTGCTACACGGATCGATATGAAGAAGCAATAGCAATTGTCAATCAAATCAGAGTACGTTCATTTGCACAACCCATAACTGCTTATTCAAATAATCCCTCCGCTGTTGAGGACATCATTTTAGAAGAGAGGGCAAAAGAGCTGGCATTTGAGGGAAAAAGATGGTTTGACCTGCTTCGCATGGGAAGGAGGGACAATTACCAGCGAAAGGAGGACCTGATTCAGATCCTGATACGTAATGTTCCGGCCACCCAGAAAAGGGTCCTTGCAACCAAATTAAATGATCCAAATGGATGGTTCCTTCCCATTCATTCGGATGAAATTGAGAACAATCCGAATTTAGTTCAAAATCCATACTATTCGATCTATGAAAGAGATGAATAACATCATACAGACAGCCTGCAAAAGCGGAATATTAATAATATCTGTAATGATCTTCTTTGCACCGATCAATCGATCCTGCGTAAAAGAATATCCCATCGTCCCATTTTTTGAGGGTGAAGATGAATCGATCAGTGAATATATTGATTCCAATGCAGTGGAGTTTTCATACTTCAGAACAGCACTTCTCAATACCAATTTATATGCTACACTTTCAGCACGGAATCCACATGGAAATTTATACACCCTTTTTCTGCCAACGAACGAAGCATTTGAACGCTTTGTAAATAGTCACGCAGGCTATCAAAACATCGATGAACTGTTAAGCGATCAGGACTATTTGTCAGCACTTGTTAAATATCATATTATTAATACTGGGTTTCCTACAAATGAGTTTTCATTCGGTGCACTTTCGGATACTACCATATCGGGCGATTTATTAAATATTGGGTTCAGCGGGAGCTGGGATTCCACGACCTATGTCATTAACAACAATGCTTCCGTTATCGTTCCAAATATTGAACTTGCCAATGGTTATATTCATGTCATTGATGAAGTGTTAACCCCGGTTGTATTCAACAGTATGGAGTGGCTCACTTTGCAGTCAGAATACTCCATTTTTAGCGATGCATTACGCATTACAGGATTAAAAGACACGTTTAATACTATCAACGGAATTGCACTCAATACACTTCTCATTGAACCTGATCTGGTGTACAACAAAAATAAAATCTATACTATCGAAGACCTAATCAATGTAATCAGTCCTGATGACATGAATTATACCTCTGCAACAAACAATCTTTATCAGTTTGTCGCTTATCACATTATGGATGGAAAACACTTTTTAAATGATTTTGAAGGTGTGAATACGAACTTTAACACCTATGCTGTTTTTCCGCTATACATCAACGGGGAGGGGCTCGATATTCTGATTAACACATCAGCGCAGGTATTTGACACAATCATCACCAATAATGACACAACCATCATTAATAGTATCGGAATTAACTATGAAGCAAGCAACATTCTAACGAAAAACGGTGCCATTCACCAGATAGATCAGATGATGCAGTTATACAGGCCACGGCCGAAGAGGAGAGTTTTCCGGTTCTATGAGGAGGAAGTGATCCAGGAAGCAAGAAGCGTAGCCAGGGAATATGTGTTTAACGAAAACGATAAAAGTAAATTCAAGTATATCTCCTGGTCAGGAGTGGAGGAAATCAGGTATGTGAAAACATCGGGAATCGAAGCTTACGATGATGATTATATTGCCCTAGATGGAAATTTCGAAATATCCTATCAAATACCGAAAATACTCCCCGGCGAGTATGAATTACAAATACGTGCACAAACCACATCATCCTCCAATGCAAGTATCTGGGTGTATCTCGATGGGAAACGTATCGGAGGTAATATTGATTTATCCGTTGGGCCTGACAAGTGGGGAAATGAATACAGGTGGATGGATGTTGGCACGATCCGGCTTGAAGAATTTGTCAGCCATACTGTGACCGTCAAATCTCTAATCGAGGGAACCTTCTACTGGGATCAAATCAGGTTTGAATATTAAACTATACAGAATGAACAAACATCAAATAATAGTTCTCCTGGCATTATTGCTATTCAATGCAGCTTGTGAAAAAAATTGGGATGAGCACTTTAAGGTAGAAGAAGAAAGTGTCAACTCGACCCTGTGGCAGAGCATTACGGAGAATGAGGATTTTTCTGATTTTGTAAAATATGCCGAAATATACGGACTGGATTCAATGATTAAATCACCGAATCCCATCACATTATTCATACCGAATAATGAAGCTTTTAAGGAGCATCTTCCGTCTGACACATCTGGATTGTATGTAACCATGAGATATCTTATTGTTAACAGCCTTTACCAAGTCAGGTCAGTAGAAAAATCGAAAAGAATACAAACCTACACTGGCAAGTATGCACTTCTGGAATACCGGGATAACAGGTATTACTTTGATGAAACCGAAATCATCGAATTCAGTCCGCTTTTCCAGGATGGCAAATATTATGAAATAGAAAAAGTTGTAGAACCAAAATTAAGTTTGTACGAGTATCTAAAGTTTAATAATCCTGCCTTTGCAGCTTATATTGACACAAAAGATTCAATTGGGCTTGACAGGGAACAAAGTGAACCTCTGGGTTATGACGAGTTAGGGAGAACCATTTACGATTCGGTAACATTCACAATTAACTTATTTGAAGAAGAATATTTTAAAATTTCAGAAGAAAGCCGTTCATTAACTGCGACACTCGTCCTGCCTGAAATGGAATCTTTCGAAGCTGCCCTGGATGAAATGGCAAGCAATATTAACAGTAACAGCATTACAGATCATAAGGATATTCCTCTAAAGTGGCAACGTGAAATCCTTATGCCAGGTTTACTGCATAAAGGTATATATGGCGGATCGCTTGAGCCCTCCTTTTTCGAACAGACAAAATTCACCAATGTAAATGGCGATAGTATAATCAGAGATTTTGAAATTGACCCTGAATCCAGGGTTATTTGCAGCAATGGAATTATATATAATTACAAATCATATTCTGTTGCAGATTCGTTGTACCTGATCAGGAAGATCGAAGGAGAATCTCTTGTTGAACAACTTGGGGTCAACCAGTATACCTGGATTGAAGGACTTACAGAATTGAGTTGTTTAAATTGTTTTCAACCTATTGAACAGCAAGTTCCAGGGACTTCGAATGATTCCGTGATAGATGTGACCTTCACTCCGCTATATGCAGGTGAATACAGTGTCAGTTTCTACCTCGATAATGTTTTCCCGGGAACCTATCGTGGTGTTTGGCG
>CAKZNC010000096.1 GCA_937129385.1 uncultured Bacteroidota bacterium | reverse complement strand
GACTGGAAACACCTGTTCGATAATTCCATCCCTGTCTTCCTGCTTACTCTTGCCCTCTTCTACTTTTACCGTGGCATCTCTTTCACCATTTTTACCCTGATCTATTTCATGGGTGGGATCATCCTGTGGTTCATTGGCAGGGAGGCCTACCACATCGGGGCCAGCGGGATTATATACGGACTGGCATCTTTTCTGTTTCTCAGTGGTATATTGCGAAAAGTGCCCAACCTGATGGCCATCTCCTTGCTGGTGGTGTTCCTTTACGGCAGCCTGATCTGGGGTCTGCTGCCATTCGACTATGAGGTTTCCTGGGAAGGACATCTTGCGGGTGCCATCGTTGGAGTGGCGCTGGCAGTCCTGTATCGTGACCGCGGACCGGAACCTGAAAAACCCAGCTGGGAACTTGAAGAGGAGGAAATCGAAGAGGAGGAAATTGAAGAGGAGGAAATTGAAGATGATGTAAACCAGGAAGAACATGCCCCCGGACTCTTTCCCGATAAGAACAGGGATACCACAGCCTGATCCTCCCTTTCCGAAGCGCAGCGGCCACCTCCCAAACCTGCCAATGGGAGGTTTACCCTCTAAATCGACCCTTGCTGGATTTCCTTTCCGAAGCGCAGCAACCACCTCCCAAACCGAACTCCGGGAGGCTCCCCTACCTTTCCTTCCAATCTTCCTTCAGAATCGAGAATACATGCTCATCCAGGTATGCCCCCTGTTTCTTCACCGATCGCTTCAAAACCGCCTCCCGACTGAACCCGCATTTCTCAAGTACCCGCATGGAAGCGACATTGTTACTGAAGATCCCAGCATAGATCCGGGTCCATGGATAATTCCCAAATCCGTGACCAAGCAAAAGACGCACCGCTTCAGTGACGATCCCCCTGCCCCAGTATTTTTCAGCAAGCCAGTAACCGATCTCGGCATTGTAACGGTAGACATCCTCCTTGCCATGCAGACCGATACCTCCAGCTGCCTCCCCCTCAACCTCGATGGCATAGATCAGGTCTTTCTTATTCTCCCTTACCATCTTGATCCATGACTTTGCATCCTGGAGCGTGTATGGATGGGGAAAACCATCTCGAAGGTTAATGGCGATCTTCTCATTGTTGGCATAACGGGCAAGATCCTCAGCATCGTCGGCTGACCATGGTCTTAAAATGAAGCTGGATCCATCAAGGTTTTTCATGATTCGTTGATCGATTTTTATGAAATTAGCACTTTTTTTGCTCAGGTTGATAAAACTGGCGCGAAACTGTAAATAAAACAACTATTTTAGCCGCAAACCGTATACGAAGCATGCGCGTAAAGTTATATGAAAAAAACCCGGACCTGGACCTCATCAGGGAGATCGTTGACCTCCTTGAAAAGGGAGGCATCATTATCTATCCCACCGATACGGTATACGGTATCGGTTGCGATATCACAAAGACCCGGGCAGTGGAAAAGATCGCAAGGATCAAGGGACTCAAACCAGAGAAAGCCAATTTTGCATTCATATGTTCCGACCTGAGTCATCTTTCCGATTATGCCAGGCAGGTGGATAACGACACCTTCAAGCTCATGAAGTCATACCTGCCCGGTCCGTATACATTTATCCTGAATGCGAGTAGCAATGTCCCGCGCATCCTCAAAAAAAACAAGAAGACCGTCGGAATACGCATTCCTGACAACAACATTATCCTGGAGATCGTGAGGCAACTGGGGCACCCGATCCTTACCACATCCTTAAGAGATGATGACGAAATCATCGAATACCATACAGATCCGGAACACATCCACGAACAGTACAAGGACCTGGTGGACCTGGTCATCGACGGCGGTTACGGCGGGGTTATCCCCTCCACGGTACTCGACTGCACCGATGATCAGCCTGTACTTATCCGTGAAGGCTTGGGGCAGGTGGACTGACATAAAACTGCCGCCTCAGGCAAAGTCGGTACACCTACTTGCCTTGAAAAAGCTTCCACATACCTGCCGATACCCGTTGTCACCAATTCAACTCCATTCACCTATTTTTCGCCTATCTTTTCCAGGTGGTGCTTGCTTCAGTAAGGAATCTGTTCTAAATTGCAGCTCACAATCAATCTGAAAAACGGTTCACACATGAATACAACCATTGAAGATTTTCTTTCAAGCAAGGAAATCGCAGTAGCAGGGGTCTCCCCGAAAAAAGGAAACTGGGGCATGACCCTGGTAAAAGAACTCAAAAAAAAGGGATACAAAGTCTATCCCGTTAACCCAAAATATCAAGAGATCGGGGAATTGAAAGTATGGCCCACTGTCAAGGAACTCCCTGAAACTGTTGAAAGCCTTATACTTGCTGTCAACCCCGAACTTGCAAAAGAGATCATTGCACAATCGGCCGGTACCGGTATCAAACGTGCGTGGATGCAACAAAGCATGGGTGACGGCGCCTACTCGCCCGAAGGCGTTGAACTGGCAAAAGAGAATAATATCGACGTTGTCCACGGATTTTGCCCGATGATGTTTTTCGGTGGCGGAATGCATAAATTCCACCTCTGGATGCGCAAGAACTTTGGGAAGACCCCGGCAGAATATGCGAAATAGTCGATCTACTCCTTCCAGAAAGCAGGAGAGAATAAAACGATCACGGTAAAAAGTTCCAGTCGGCCCACCAACATCAATAAAGACAGGAACCACTTGCCGGCAATGGCGATGTCATGAAAATTTTCAGCAGGTCCGACCGCCCCGATTCCGGGTCCGATATTCCCCAGTGTCGCTGCCACAGCGCCCACTGAAGTTTCGAAATCGTTGCCCAGGAACGACATGATCACCATACTGGTCACGGCAATCACCACATAAAATGCCAGGAAGGCCAGTATATTGGTCACCACCTCGTTGCTGACCGCATTTTTATTCATCCGCACAGGGATCACCGCATTGGGATGGATCAATCTTTTGAGCTCTTGCGTGGAATTCTTGATCAGGATCATGATCCGCATCACCTTGGGTCCGCCTCCGGTCGAGCCGGCCGAGCCCCCCACGAACATCAACACCAGGATCAGCATGGTCAGCACAGGCATCCACAGGATGTAATCATCAGTTGCATACCCGGTGGTCGTTAATATGGATACCACCTGGAACAATGCATTCCGGAAGGATGGCTCCACCCCTCTCCCGTCCCCGAGAATCAATCCCAGTGCGATCAGCACAGAGAATACCAGGATAAAACCCAGGTAATACCTGAACTCCTCGTTGCGAAACACCTTTTTAAAATTGAGGTGCAGACCGAAATAGGAAAGTGTGAAGTTGGTTCCTGCCAGGAACATGAAGACAATGATCACGTAATGGATGTAGGGTGAATCCCAATGGGCGATGCTTGCCTGTTTCGTTGAATACCCACCGGTAGCCATTGTGGTGAATGCATGGCAGATCGAATCGAAAAGGTTCATCGGACCGATCCAGAGCAGCAGGATCTCGGCACCGGTAAAAATCAGGTAGATACTCCCCAACCGCTTTGCAGTCTCCTTCACCCG
>CAKZNC010000095.1 GCA_937129385.1 uncultured Bacteroidota bacterium | reverse complement strand
CAACAACATAGGCAAAGGTGCCGTCAAGTTTCAGCTGTCCCTTTAAACGTTCATTAACGCTGATCAGGTATTTGACCTCGATCACCTGGTCGGCAGGAAGTTTTAACCAAATGATCCTGATCCGCTGCTCATCAAAGGTGAAATCTGCATTGGGAGATACAATGTTCTCGGCCGAGAATCCTGCAGGCAGCTCTTGTGAAAACCTGGAATAATCCTTCAGGTTACCTTTATTAAAAGTAAGGGTTACTTCAAATTCGTTGCCCGCAATTACATTTTCAGGTGCATCCAGACTAAAAATGACTGTATCCTGCTGTGCATAAACGGGAATTGCAAAGATGCAGGCCAGGAGAAATACCTGTATTTTCATAACATTTCTTAATTTACATTGCAATGTACGAAAAAAAGAAGCATATGCTCCCGTAATTACTAACAACCAATGCAAGGAGAGATATCAGAAATTCGGGCTGAGCAGATATTTGCTGTAAAAATCATTGATCACTCCAACCGCCTCTTCAGCACTGTCAACAACTGTGAAAAGTTTTTTATCGTCCGGACTGATATATTTCTGTTCGTCAAGTACCTTGTCTTCGATCCAATCGACCAGTCCCTTCCAAAATTGACTTCCTACCAGAACAATGGGGAAACGTCCTATTTTTCCGGTCTGGATCAACGTGGCAGACTCAAAAAACTCATCGAAGGTGCCGAATCCCCCGGGAAGCACAATAAATCCCTGCGCATATTTCTGGAACATTACCTTGCGAACAAAAAAATGCTTGAATGTGATCAGCTTATCATGATCGATGTACTGGTTTGAAAATTGCTCAAAAGGAAGGTGAATATTCAATCCTACACTCTTTCCATTGCCTTTCCTGGCCCCTCTATTGGCCGCCTCCATGATCCCTGGTCCGCCGCCGGTAATCACACCATAGCCGTTCTGGGTCAGTTTGTAAGCAATATCCACGGCAAGCTGGTAATACTCATTCTCCTCACGGGTTCTTGCCGACCCGAATATTGATACACACGGACCGATGGAACTGAGTTTTTCAAACCCTTCGACGAATTCGGCCATGATCTTGAAGATCTGCCAGCTGTCTGAGGTTTTTATCTCATTCCAGTTTTTTTCACTGAATGCCTTTTTGATCTTATCTTCACTGGAGCTCATCTGTTTTTGGTTTGGTTTTTCAATAATGATAGCAATATAACAAAAAGAACAATCCAAAATCGGCATACATTTGAACAGCATCCCTCGAAAAAACTCCTGGCTGCCAACTCCCGTCTACAAACTTCCCTCAACTCTTAACTCTTAACTCTTAACTCTTAACTCTTAACTCTCCACTCAAACACTGCCCTGTATAACTCTTCTTTACTTTCGCCAACTGCTCAGGGGATCCGGTTGCAATCAACTCACCTCCACCGGCACCGCCCTCTTTACCCAGGTCGATGATATGATCCGCCACCTTGATCACATCCATGTTGTGTTCGATCATCACCACCGTATTGCCCTTCTCCACCAGCCTGGAGACCACCTCGAGCAGCACACGAACATCTTCAAAATGCAATCCCGTGGTTGGCTCATCAAGAATATAAAGGGTTTTACCCGTATCTTTTTTTGCAAGTTCAGACGATAACTTCACACGTTGTGACTCCCCACCTGAAAGGGTGGTGGAAGGCTGACCCAGCCTGATATATCCCAATCCGACTTCCTGCATGGTCTTTAGCTTACGCTTGATATTGGGTATACTGTCAAAGAATGCCACTGCCTGGTTGATGGTCAACTTCAACACATCATTGATGTTCTTCCCTTTGTACTCCACCTCCAGCGTCTCCCTGTTGTACCTTTTTCCACGACAGGCTTTGCACTGCACGTAAACATCGGGAAGAAAATTCATCTCGATGGTCTGCACTCCTGCTCCCCCACAAGTTTCACATCTCCCCCCTGCAACATTGAATGAAAATCGTCCGGCATTGAACCCACGTATCTTGGCATCCGGGGTCTGCTCAAATAATTTCCTGATATCACCGAAAACATTGGTATAGGTGGCCGGATTCGACCTGGGGGTCCTCCCCAGTGGAGACTGGTCCACCTCGATCACCTTGTCGATATGCTCCAGTCCTTTGATCCGCCTGTACTCCAGTGGTTCAGCTGTTGAACGGTGCAACTTGCTGCTCAGAATCGGGTGCAGCGTATCATTCACCAGCGTTGACTTTCCGCTTCCGCTCACACCAGTCACACATATAAAAACACCCAGTGGAAAATCCACATTCACCTTTTTCAGGTTATTCCCGGAAGCACCTTCCAGGCGGATCACCTCCCCGTTCCCCTTTCGGCGTTTTTCAGGCACAACGATCTCCCGGGTTGCATTCAAGTATTCGGCCGTCAGTGAATCCAGCCGGGTGAATTTTGCAGGTGCACCTTCCGCAACAAGATGACCTCCATGCCTTCCGGCACCCGGACCAAGGTCGAGGATGTGGTCTGCTGCCAGCATCATCTCTTTGTCATGCTCCACTACGATCACGGAGTTGCCCTGGTCACGGAGCTTCTTCAGGGAACCGATCAACTTCAGGTTGTCACGCTGGTGCAGACCGATGCTTGGCTCGTCAAGGATATACAGCACATTTACCAGCCTTGAACCAATCTGCGTCGCAAGGCGGATGCGCTGACTCTCACCGCCGGAAAGGCTGCGCGAGGTCCTGTTTAGTGACAGGTAACCCAGTCCGACATCTCGCAAAAACCCGAGCCGCGAACGGATCTCCTTCAGCACCTCCCGGGCGATCTCATTCTGCCTCTCACTGAGCCGCTTCTCTACATCTTCAAACCAGCCGAACAGATCGTCCAGGTCCATGGCGGCAAGTTCTGAAATGTTTTTCCCGTCGAACCTGAAGTGTAACATTTCGGATTTCAAACGGGATCCGTGACACGCCGGACAGGTCACCTTCCTGATGAACTGCCTGGCCTTACGCTTCTTCTTTGAAGACGCGGGATCATTGATCTGGTGATTCACGAAATTGATCACGCCGTCGAAACTCAGGAAATAATTGCTCGATGCACCCAGTGGCGTGTTTTCCAGCTTTAATGGCTCTTCTGAACCGAATAATATTGTGTTCAAAGCAGCTTCGGGGATATCGCGAATCGGGGTGGCAAGTGTAAATCCATGCTTTTTGGCAATAGCTTCCATTTGCCAGAATATCAATGCATTCCTGTACTTTCCGACCGGCTCGATGCCTCCCTGCCTGATAGATTTATCCTTGTCAGGAATAATCTTCTCGATATCCACATCATTGATCAAACCAAGTCCGTTACATCTCGGACAAGCACCCTGTGGTGAATTGAATGAAAAACTATGCGGTGCAGGCTCGTTATAGGAGATCCCGCTGGTGGGACACATCAGCTGACTCGAGAAAAAACGAGGTTCAGTCTCTCCTTTTTCAAGGATCATGGTGATCCCCTTCCCCTCCTGCATGGCCCGGGCAACCGACTCCTTCAGCCGTTTGTCATCCTTCTCCCTGACCTGCAAACGGTCGACTACGATCTCAATGTCATGCACCTTGTATCGGTCGATACGCATCCCGGGTTCCACCTCCCTGACCTCGCCATCCACCCGCACATGCAGGTACCCCTTCTTCCTGATCTGCTCGAACAACTCCCTGTAGTGCCCCTTCCTGCCTTTCACAACAGGCGAAAGCACATAGATCTTCTTCCCCGGGAAACTCTCCGCAATCAGTTCAAGGATCTGCTGCTGGGTATATTTTACCATCTTCTCTCCCGTCACATAAGAAAAAGCCTCCGATGCCCGGGCAAACAGCAGGCGCAGGAAATCATATACCTCGGTGATGGTCCCCACCGTGGAACGCGGATTCTTATTCGTGGTCTTTTGTTCAATGGAGATCACCGGACTAAGTCCCGTGATCCGGTCCACATCCGGACGCTCCAGGTTGCCCAGAAACTGCCGCGCATATGCACTCATGGTTTCAACGTATCGGCGCTGACCTTCAGCATAGATCGTATCGAATGCGAGGGAAGATTTCCCACTTCCACTCAACCCTGTCACGACCGTTAGTTCGTTTCGGGGAATGGCCACATCCACGTTCTTCAGGTTGTGCTCCCTGGCACCGTAAACCTGTATAAAGTCTTTCTTTCCTGGCATGTTATTCCGGTAGGTTGGATCTTTTCAGGTCAGTTCAATAGGCCGACCTGGCGCCATTTTCCGGGATCTTAACCTGGTATTCCGTCTTCCGGCTGTTGGTGAGATTATTATCCCTCAGCCAGGGATTAAGGAATTTCAACAGCTTGTAATTTGTTCCGTGCTCCTTCGCAAAATCAGCAAAATCAGTCACCGGTCCGTCAACCACTACCGTATGGAAAGGTACAGGCTGATACAGGTCCTTCTGCGAAAGATGAAATCCGTATGCCGCAGGATCTTCCAGGATCAGTTTAAAGGCGAGTATCCTGAATATGTACCGGGCAGTCTCCTGGTTAAGCAAAAGGTCATAATAATCATCCACCTTCTGCCGGGTAACCTGCCGGTCAATTCCTCGCCGACCGACATTGTACGATGCAGCAGCCATGGTCCAGTTTCCGTATTTCTCATAGGACTCCAGCAGATACTCGCATGCCACAACTGTTGACTTCTCAAGGTGATACCTTTCATGTCCCCACCGTGGAACGCGGATTCTTATTCGTGGTCTTCTGTTCAATGGAGATCACCGGACTAAGTCCCGTGATCCGGTCCACATCCGGACGCTCCAGGTTGCCCAGAAACTGCCGCGCATATGCACTCATGGTTTCAACGTATCGGCGCTGACCTTCAGCATAGATCGTATCGAATGCGAGGGAAGATTTCCCACTTCCACTCAACCCTGTCACGACCGTTAGTTCGTTTCGGGGAATGGCCACATCCACGTTCTTCAGGTTGTGCTCCCTGGCACCGTAAACCTGTATAAAGTCTTTCTTTCCTGGCATGTTATTCCGGTAGGTTGGATCTTTTCAGGTCAGTTCAATAGGCCGACCTGGCGCCATTTTCCGGGATCTTAACCTGGTATTCCGTCTTCCGGCTGTTGGTGAGATTATTATCCCTCAGCCAGGGATTAAGGAATTTCAACAGCTTGTAATTTGTTCCGTGCTCCTTCGCAAAATCAGCAAAATCAGTCACCGGTCCGTCAACCACTACCGTATGGAAAGGTACAGGCTGATACAGGTCCTTCTGCGAAAGATGAAATCCGTATGCCGCAGGATCTTCCAGGATCAGTTTAAAGGCGAGTATCCTGAATATGTACCGGGCAGTCTCCTGGTTAAGCAAAAGGTCATAATAATCATCCACCTTCTGCCGGGTAACCTGCCGGTCAATTCCTCGCCGACCGACATTGTACGATGCAGCAGCCATGGTCCAGTTTCCGTATTTCTCATAGGACTCCAACAGATACTCGCATGCCACAACTGTTGACTTCTCAAGGTGATACCTTTCATCAACCTCGTTGTTGACCTCCAGTCCGTAATCCGAGGCAGTCCCCCGCGTGATCTGCCAGAATCCAACCGCACCTGCAGGTGAGACTGCATTGGAAAGGTTGCTTTCGGCAATGGCGAGATACTTGAAATCAGCAGGAATACCATGCTCCTCCAGGATCGGCTCTATCTGCGGAAAGTAACGATTCGCCAGCTTGATCATCCTGATGGTCTGGGAGTGGAAAAATGTATTGGACAGCAACTCCATGTCCATCGACTCATTCACATCGAAATACTCCAGTGGCACACGCTCCCCTGCAAAATTCAGCTCCCCGGGCACCTCAAAAGGGTAGATCCCGTAATAGGATTCCTCCTCCGGCTCAACCGGATCATTGTCCGTTGTACCTCCAAAACTGCGTTTTCCAACAACCAGGGCAACGATGGTCACCGACACGATCAATGCCGGAATGATCCACCTGCCATTCATCACGCCTCCTTTTCGCTCAATATCTGTCATATATCCTCCCTTCAGTAAAATGCAAAAATAGTGGTTTGCAAGCTCGTTTCAAAGAATTAACGCGCCAAGCTTGATGAAGTTTGAAGGAAATTGAAAAAAGCCATGCTTCCACAGCCGAAAAGTCGCAGAATCCGGCCAGGAACGCAAGAGGTCAAAAGAGGTATTGCAACCCGGTGTAGACTCCAAATGAATAGGGCCTGGTCACCGGAAGATACGACGAGTTTACCGAATTAAGATAATAACGGAACCTCGGTTCCACGGTCAGACTAAACCGTTCGAAGAGGTCATAGATCAACCCGATCCCGGCATTGCCGACATAATTCATCTTCTTCACTTCGGTCACTTCCCCGATCTTTACCCTGCCCGCTTCCGTAACTGCAGAAATGCTGTTGTTGACCAGCAGGTTGGTGCTGATCCCACCGACCAGCTGCACATCCACCGTCCTGTCAATGACCTTGAATTTGACATTCAACGGAATCTCCAGGTAATCAAAAGATTGCGAAAAACCCTGCACCGTGGCATCCCCTACCGCCATGGCAACTGGCTCCAGCATGTGGTAATCGGCAATGGCACCGTCCGATTGGTAATTATTGAGATAGGTCTCTTCAGTATTACCAACGACCGTACCCATGGAATTGGAAATGCTGACCACCTTCGAAGAATGCTCCGAATAGAGCATATCCCTTGAGAACCAGCCCCCGCTGAAACTGCTGTAATCGCCAATATTCACGCCCATCCTGTTATAGGAGATCCCCGATTCAATGGTCAGCCTGGAGGATTGCAGGTAACTAACCTGTATCCCGCCGGCATAAGTGATCCTGGGTGATTCGGAGTTGTTGACGATCATATTCTGTGTCACATCCGGCGAAGCTACGTCCCTGTAACTGAGCAGTGGTGACAGTGAAGCACCGACCTGCCATTTTCCCCGCCCACTTTTGTTCTCTTCATCTCCGGTTATTTCAGGTGTATGCTGAATGATACGTAGTAGGCTGTCTTCATCCTGCACAGTCTCCTGCAATGGAGGCACAATCTCAACCGGCGGAACAGTCTCTTCATCTTCATCGATTGTAAATTCAGGCTGGGCAGCATAGGCTTCATTTCGTTCAGACTCCCCGTTCATATCTTCCTCCAAAGCCGCCACCCTGGTCTTTTCATGGGCAGTCTCCTCCCTCATTACCTCCTCCATTACCTTTGCCACCTTTCTTTCCAGTGGGGATACATACTTCCCCGGTGCTGTCTCCGCCTTCGCGATGGTTGCTTCCTCTTTTTGCTGACCAGCTCCAGGGGTTGCAATGGATGTTTCACCAGGTTCGCGCATCTCGCCCGAAGTATCCGGAAAAGACCCAGTCCCCGTGGTGGCCATCTCTTCACCTGGCGCCCCTTCACGAACTACAAGGCGCAATCCTACAGTTACGGCAAGGGCCAGACCGGCAGCGGCGGCAAGAAATATAAAAAGCTTTCGTCCCGACCTGCGCCGGCCGATCTGTTCAGATATGCCTTCCCAGACCGATTCCGGAGGTTCAGGGGTATACCCTTTCATCTTGCCGGAGAGACCTCCCCTCGATATGTTATCTTCCTTATTCATCTGACATTAAGCTTTCCATATATCTTTTTTACCTTCTCCTGGAGGATCGATCGTGCCCTTGAAAGATTTGACTTCGACGTCCCCTCGGATATGTCCAGCATTTCCCCGATCTCTTTGTGGTTATATCCCTCGATCGCATACAGATTGAAAACCATTCTGTACCGTGGCGTGAGCTCGCTGATCAGTTCGGTCAGCACATCAGCCTCCATATGATCCAGCACCTCATCCGTCACCTGGTCATCCAGTATCCCCGGCTCCTCATCAACCCGCTGCATGACCACCTGGCTCCGGTAACGTTCCAGGGCAGTATTGATCATCAACCGCCTGATCCAGCCTGGGAATGCCCTGGGATCCTTCACCTGGCTGATCTTCCTGAAAACCTTTACAAATCCATCCTGCAGGATATCCTGTGCATCCTCCTCCGATGATGCATATTGCAGGCACAAACCATACATCGCTCCACTGAACCTCCTGTATAGCTTCTCCTGGCTGCCCGGATCTCCTTTGATACAACCATTGATCAATATTTCAAGATGATCTGCCAATCAGTATTACCTCCCGTTTGTAAATTTACACTTTCATAGACAACCTCAAAAATTATGCCCGCAGGGTCGGACTCCGGATCCGGCCGGAATCCCTAAATGGCAGGAATTTTGCAGCAACATATGTGCATTACAACTTCAGGATGCAGCTGAAATGATTTCGGTTGCGTCGACCCCTGACGCAACCCTCAGGCATCTGCAATCATCTTATGGGTAGTTTCATTGAAAATCAAAAAAACAACTGGTGATGAAAAAATTTGCATTTCTGATGATGATCGCCATCCTCGTAACAGGATGTGACTGGTTCGGAGAGGATGACCCTGTTTTCGACTACAACAAGAAATCTGCTGAAGTCATCAAGACAAACAATAACTTCGGACTTACACTCTTCAATGAAGTGATCAAAAGTGACGATACGAAGAATATAATGATCTCCCCTGCCTCTGTCAGCCTCGCTTTGGGCATGGCATACAACGGGGCAGAATCATCAACGAAAGCGGCATTCGACAGCGTGCTGAACTATGAAGGACTCACACGTGCAGAGGTCAACGAAGTGATGATGGACCTCATCAAAACACTGGTGACCGACAGCAAGGGAAATCTCCTTGAGATCGCAAATTCGGTTTGGTACCGTTCAGGATTCCCGGTCTTCCAGGGATTTATCGAGATGAATAAAACCTATTACGGTGCAGAGGTGAGGGAACTTGACTTTTCCAGTCCGGGTGCAGTGGATGAGATCAACGGGTGGGTGGCTGACAAAACCCATGATAAGATCGATGAGATCATCAGCGAACTCTCAGCCGAAACCATGATGGTTCTTATCAATGCACTCTACTTCAACTGCCTCTGGGAAACCGAATTTGACAAGGACGAAACTGCCATGGAATTGTTCTACAACGAGGACCAGTCACAATACGGACAGGTGGAAATGATGAAGACTGAAAGCACATTCAAAGTGGCTGCTACAAATGATTATACCGCGGTAGAACTGCCTTATCGTGACAACAAGTTTTCCATGCGTCTGTTTCTTCCGGGCAATGGCAGCAGTGTTGACGAACTCATTGCCGCACTCGATGGAGATACCTGGGACAGTTGGATGGAGGAATTCGAAGAGCAGGATGAGGTGCAGGTGGTCATGCCAAAATTTAAATTCGAATACCGGAGATCCATGGCCAATGACCTGATCAATATGGGTCTTGGTATTGCATTCACGGGGTCAGCAGATTTTTCAGGGATCTCTGATATCGATCTGCTGATTTCGGATGTGATCCACAAAACCTACATTGATGTGAACGAGGAAGGAACAGAAGCCGCAGCTGTGACTGCAGTGGTCTTTGAAACAACATCGGCAGGACCGGGCGGACCCATGGTGATACGTTTCAACAAACCATTCCTCTTTGCGATCACGGAAAACAGCAGTAATTCGATCGTCTTCGTGGGAAAAGTCATGGAACCCGACTACCAGGAGTAACCACCTCGACCCACTCTCAACTCTTAACTCTCCTCTCTCCTCTCAAATATGTATTACCTCATCATACGCCGCGGCGGCAGCCTCCATCACCGCCTCTGACATGGTCGGATGCGGGTGAACAGCCTTGATGATCTCCTCACCGGTAGTCTCGAGCTTACGTGCAACGACTGCCTCTGCGATCATCTCGGTCACATTGTTCCCGATCATATGTGCGCCAAGCAGTTCGCCATATTTTTCGTCGAAGATCAGCTTGACAAATCCCTCTTTTGCTCCCGCAGCTGAAGCCTTGCCTGAAGCTGTGAAAGGAAATTTGCCCACCTTGATTTTGTAACCTGCCTCTTTGGCGGCCTTTTCAGTATACCCCACTGAGGCGACTTCCGGACTGGTATAGGTACAACCCGGAATGTTATTGTAATCGACCGGCTGAGGATGATGTCCCGCAATCTTCTCTACGCAGACGATCCCTTCTGCCGAAGCCACATGCGCAAGTGCTGGTCCGTGTACGATATCACCGATGGCATAAACGCCGTCCACATTGGTGCGGTAGAAATCATCGACCTTGATCTTTCCCTTTTCGGTTTCGACTTTCAACTCCTCGAGCCCGAGGTTTTCTGTATTGGGTGCAACGCCGACAGCAGAGAGCACGATATCTGCCTCAACCTGCTCTTCACCTTTTTTCGACTTGATGGTCACCTTGCATTTTTTGCCGGATGTGTCCACCTTGGTAACCTCAGATGAGGTCATCACTTTCATTTTCCTTTTCTTGAAGGAACGCTCCAACTGTTTTGACACCTCCTCGTCCTCAACCGGCACTACATTGGGCAGAAATTCCACGAGTGTCACTTTGGTACCCATGGTGGTATAGAAATCGGCAAACTCGCTGCCGATGGCTCCGGATCCGACAACGACCATGGATTCCGGCAGTTTCTCCAGGGTCATGGCTTCCCTGTATCCTATGATCTTTTTCCCGTCTTGCTTCAGGTTGTCAAGTTGCCTGGACCTCGCCCCTGTGGCAAGGATGATGTGTTTGGCCTCCACATCTTTGGTCTTTCCGTCTGCATCGGTTACCGCAACAACACCTTTGGATTTGAGTTTACCGGTCCCGCTGATCGATTCAATCTTATTTTTCTTGAACAGGAACTGAATCCCCTTACTCATTCCATTGGCTACCGTACGGCTGCGTTCCACCACCTTATTAAAGTCGGCCTTCGCCTCCCCGTCGATCACGATCCCGTAATCCTGTGCATGCTGAAGATACTCCAGTACCTGGGCACTCTTCAATAGGGACTTCGTAGGAATGCATCCCCAGTTGAGGCATATTCCTCCAAGTGATTCCCGCTCAACAACAGCAGTTTTCAATCCAAGTTGTGAAGCACGAATGGCTGCGACATATCCACCCGGACCGCTTCCGATAACCAGTACGTCAAATTTCATATGTTTTGTTTTTGAAGTAGAATGACTGTATAACAACAAAATTACAAATCAGTTTGCAGAAAGTCGCACAAAATCTTTTTTCTTGCAGTATTATCTGACTGAAGTAGGTTTAAGACCTGAAGGATCAATGGTCTGGCGCATAGAGGATCATATTTCCTGGTTTTTATTTCTTCCTCCTGATTTCATACCTTTACATAAATTAGATTGCCATGAATAAGACAAATTATGATTGGACCAATTTTGTGAAGAGGATCTATATCGATAAAGATATGCAGGAAGTATATGATGCATGGACGGTCCCGGAAAAGATCACGGAATGGTTCCTGGAAAAGGTGGAGTATACCGAAGAAAATGATCAGAAAAGAGGCAACGATGAGCACATTCAGAATGAGGACAGCTTCAGGTGGAAATGGCACAACTGGGATTTCGAGGAGGAGGGAAAAATACTGGCAGCAAACGGCACCGACCGTATCTCATTTACTTTTGGTACCGGTGGAAATGTGCATGTTGAACTGAATAAACATCGCATGGGAACCGAACTCATCCTGATACAGGATAGCATCCCTACAGATGAGAAGAGCAAACTGGATCTTTTCGTGGGCTGCGCCACCGGCTGGACCTTCTGGCTCACCAACCTGAAAGCCTGGATCGAACATGGGATCACCCTGCATGCAACCGGACTCAAAATGGAAGAGACATCCAATCTCGTGAACAGCTGATATACAAAAAACCGTCTTCCGGCAGACCGGAAAACGGTTTGATTCTTAACTTGTAATATATATCTATTCCTGGTTTTCAGTTCCTAGAAAAGGAATCCAACATATACCTGGATATTGTTGTTCTTTGCATCTCCGATCAACGCATCCATTGCTTCTGACTCCTTTGCAACCCTGTTTAAACCAAGACTGTAATTGAAACCTACTGTGACAGGATCAAAGGTAAAACCCAGTCCGCCGGATACACCCATATCCACCGTATTGAATTCCTCCCTGTCAATTTCACTCACATCGTCGACATTAATGAAATCAAGGACCTCAGCATCGGTTACCGCATCTGCATTTACCAGGAAACCAAAATATGGTCCCACGTGAAAATTGAAATCTTCGGCAATAGAGAAAACCACATGCAAGGGTACATCGATGTAATCAAGATTTAGTTTGGTTGTACCATCTGCTACCGGGTATCCAAGGAATGATTCATTATAAACTGCCTTGTATCCCCTTGTTGAGAATAGTACCTCCGGTTGCAGTCCAATCAGGTCCGTTGCCATTACCCTGGCAAATGCACCTGCATGAAATCCTGGCAGCAGGTTGCTGTCATCTGCACCTTCAACCGTCATGCTCGACAGGTTGAGTCCGCCCTTCAATCCAAACCTGGCCTCCTGTCCATGAACGTTTGTGCTGACAAATCCCAGCAGGGTGATTAAAATAATTGATAAAAATTTCTTCTTTTGGCTTTTTAAATTCATGATTATATTGATTTTTGGTATTACTATATTCTTACTTCCACACCGCGCACCACACATTACGCACCACGCATCTAAATATCTCCCCGCCTGGCAGCGCGCTTAAGTTCGTCATTTGCATAAATGGCCACCTCAACCCTTCGGTTCTGCTGCCGGCCGTATTCTGTATCATTCGGAGCAATCGGCTGCTCTTCACCGTAACCACGGGAAATGATACGTGAAGATGCAATATTGAGCGCTTCCAGGTAATCCTCTACCGATTTTGCCCGGTCAACAGATAAGTCCTGGTTGTAATCATCACTACCCACATTGTCAGTATGTCCTTCAATAAGGATCTCGGTATCATCATATTTCTGGAGTGTCTCTGCAAGCTCCTGTAAATTCTCTTCCGATTCGTCCCTGAGTGCATATGAATCGAAATCAAACAGGATCCCGGAATCAAATGTGATCTTGATCCCCTCTCCGACACGTTCGACTTCAGCACCATCCAGGTCAGCCTCAAGCTCTGCAGCCTGCTTATCCATGTAATTGCCGATCAGTGCACCGGCAGTACCACCGATCATGGCACCAAGGATCGCACCTTTTGCGGTGTTGTCAGACTGACTCCCGATGACGCCTCCAACTGCTCCCCCTACTCCGCTGCCAATAGCTCCTCCCTTGGCTGTACGGGTAGCGCTGCATCCGGATATGACCAGGGCCCCCATCAGTACAATTGATAAAAAGGTTTGTGAAAAAATACGGAATGATCGCATAGCGTTCTGTGTTTGATTAAATTCCTAAAATGTACTATCTTACTCTCATACATTGTCACATGAAATTTCTGTGCCACAAAAGGGGAAATAACTTTAAGTAATTTATTTACTGTGTTTTATGGCGGAACATGCATGCCGATAGACCATTTTAAAGGAAGCCGTAAAAGTGTATGAGTCTCTACAACAGTAGAGATTCGTCCTCAGTTTTTTTTATGAGAAGACAAACAATACCTTTATTGACCTGTTTATTCAAAAAACAATATATCATGACCAAATCAAAATTAATGCTCAGCGTGCTCATTTCAGTATTCACCCTATTATCCTCCAACACGAAAGCCCAGGTGGATTTCTATCGTTCCGGAAGCGGGGAGATCATACTTTCAGGTGCCGATGTAATGTTCAACAACCAGGATGTAAATACGAACATGAGATTCACCATGTTCTTTCACTCCCAGCAAAGATTCAATCTCGATCTGGGCAGGTTCATCGGGTTTTACACTGGATTTGGCATCAGGAACATCGGGCTGATCACGGAAGATCTTTACCAGGACATCGGATTCATGGGGATTGATGAAACGCATCCCGACTGGGATAAAAACACCAAGATCAAACGAAGAAGCTACTCCCTCGGCTTCCCGATTGCCGTCAAGCTGGGAAACATGGATAAAAAAGGATTTTTCTATGGTGGTGCAGAATATGAATGGATGTTCCACTACAAGCAGAAACTCTTCATCGACGGGAATAAATATAAATTCAGCGAATGGGCAAGCAACAGGGTCAATCCCTGGGTTCCGTCTGTCTTCGCCGGCATCCAGTTCCCATCAGGATTCAACCTGAAATTCAAGTATTACCTGGATGACTTCCTGAATCCCGGCTTTACCGGGGTAGATTTTGGAGAAGATGTGGACTATTCACAATTCCAGACCACCGGAATCTGGTATGTATCACTCTCATTTATATTGAACAAGGACAATATCCCCGGAATTCCTGGAAATTCCAGCGGAGAAGCAACCGAAATGGTTTATTGAGCTGACCAGACCGGCAAAAAAAGTCGTCCATTCACTCTTCTGAATGAGCATTCAAACATATATCCTGCCCGGTATTGTCATCATCCCGGGCAGGATTTTTTTAATCTGAACCGAGTCTCAATAATAATCCGAAGGATCCACCGGCTCCCCCTCTTTCCTAACCTCGAAATGAAGGTGCGGACCTGTGGAGACTCCCGTACTTCCGACGGTTCCGATGCGCTGACCAGCGGCTACTTTCTGTCCGATACTTACTTCCAGTCCGTCCAGGTGCGAATAGAGTGTTGTAAAAGTGCTACCGTGGTTGATCACAATCACTTTTCCGTACCGTTCATGAAACTCTGATTTCGTAACCACTCCATTTCCGGCAGCATAAACCGTTGAACCAAGTGGTGCCCTGAAATCCACCCCGTTGTGCGTCATCTCTTCCCCGGTCACCGGGTTCTTTCCTTTCCACCCGTAATCCAGGCTCACCTGGTCCCTGAACTTCTCGTCAAGGGGAAGCCGGTCAGGCGCTGCATTACCTGCCCAGTCAGGCACGGTTGAATTCACTCCCGACTGTATTCGCAGTCCGGGCACCTCTTCTGCCATCTCTTCCACCGGTTGTTGAAATGCAAGCGCAAGGAAAACGGTCAGAGGAACGAAAAGTAAATAATACCATTTCTTATTCTGATTTGTTTTTTTATTTGTAAGCATGATGATTCGTTTTTTAATTGTGGAACTTTTAAAATGACTGGCAAAAACGGGATCATGCTTCCTGGCAAGTTCCCCGGCAAATGCAAGAAGATAACTTTCCAGTTCCTGCCCGGACGCCTGAGCGACTTCATCGGCAAGGTATTCATGATTCTCCCGCGTCAGCCGCTTGAAGAGAAAGACAAAAGGATTGAACCACAGGAATGCAGAAATCACCTCCCAGAATACAAGGTCAAGTGAATGCAACTGCCGGGCATGAACCTCCTCATGCCCCCTCACAACAGACGCAGTCAGCTCAGCTGTATACCTGTCAAGGTAAACCGTCCTGAAAAGCGTAAATGGAGAATGTACCTCCGGGTGAACGATCCACCGTATCCCTCTCTCCTTCCGGACCTCTCCGCCGGAAAAGGTACGCACCACCTTCATATACCTGTAAAACAACAGGAAGAACCTGGTCAAGGCAATGCCAAGTACGGCCAGAACCAAAAGGGAGGGCAGCTGCACATCTACCCCTTGATCTGCTTCACTTGCCACAGTTGTCCCCAGGGCCTCGATATAATTCCAGTCGATTGGAATCACCTCGTTGATCCCCCGGACCTCCATTGTATCCGCAGGCATCTCGAAGAATGGCAACAGGAATGCTCCAACACCTGATGCAAGGATCAAAATCCTGTTGAACCTGTGGAAAGTATACCTCCTGAATACAAGTCGGTACACCAGGTAAAAGAGAAAGATTCCCAGGCTCACCTTGATCATGTAAACCATGATGCTCATTCTTCCTCCTTCCTGATCTCCCGGATCTTTTGATCGACAAGCCTCCTGATCTCCTCCAGCTCAGTCAGGTCCACATCCTCGTTACCGGTAAAAAAGCTCGCGAAATCAACCACTGATCCACCAAAATGGTCGGTGATCATGGAATTTACATGCGCGCGGAAATACTCCTTCCTGCTTACCATTGGATAATACTCATGGGCCTTACCGTATGTATTGAAACCGATAATTCCCTTTTTGACCAGCACCCTGATCACTGTTGAAATGGTTGTATATGCCGGACGTGGTTCCGGAAATTCCTCAACGATATCTTTGAGAAACCCCTTTCCAAGGTCCCAGAGGTACTGCATTACCTGTTCTTCTGCCTTTGTCAGTTCCTTCATGCAACAAACATATAACTATTATTATAGTAATGCAACTATATTTGTAATTTAATTACTAAAAATGTAATTATACCTACAGGGTACGCAGCAGAGAAGCGGATTTCAAGTATTGAGAATACAGTTCATCAGTTCCTGAAGACCATAAAAAAACAAATCCTGCTATTCAGGCTGAAAATCGGGATGACCCGTTTGCCATAATCCGAAAGTAAAAATATCGGCCAGGTCCTCGAATTTCTTGCTCTTGGTATCACCCACACCATGACCTGATGTATAGTCCACATCAAAAAGAATGGGGGCTTCGGAACCATTTGCAGCCTGCAACCTGGCTGCAAATTTAGCTGGCTGCCAAACGATCACACGGGGATCATTGAACCCGGCAGTGATCAACGTGGCCGGATAATCCACATCATCTTCAATGTGCAGGTAGGCATCCATTTCGATCAGTGCCATACATTCCGAGGAATCTTCCACTGTGCCAAATTCCGGTGTATTCACAGGACCATTGGGTGATTGCTCCACGCGCAGTGGGTTCATCAGCCCCACCAGAGGCATGGCAGCGGCAAACAGGTCAGGACGTTCGGTCATCGTCCTCCCGATGAGGATTCCCCCTGCACTGCCACCATACATGGCAAGCGCCTTGCTTGCTGTATATTGATTATTTACCAGGTATTCGCCACAGGCGATAAAATCCTTCCACGTATTGGGTTTGCTCTGCTTGTAACCCGACAGGCGCCAGGAGTCGCCGAGTTCACCTCCACCCCTGACATGCGCAATGGCCACAACCCCACCCTGCAGCGTCCATGAAAGCGTATACGGATTGAACGAAGGCTGGTGTGAGATACCATAGGCTCCGTAACCAGTCATGATTGCAGGTGCTGTACCATCAAGTTTTGTTCCCCTGTGATAGATTACTGATAAAGGAACTCTTACACCGTCATGTGATGGAACCATCAGCTCTTCCACCACGAGGTCGGAATATTCTGGGAAAGCGGCCATCGAGGATAGAGGCTCCTCTGTAAAACGGTCTGCTTCCGCCTCATACCGGTAACGCATGCCATCCATGGTCCATCCTGTGATTCCCACCCATATATCATCATGTTTATAACCACGCGTACGAAGACCCAGTGATCCGGCCTTTGCAGGCAGCTCGATCTCCATGGCCGAATCACCCCCATTTGGAAGTCTGAACAACCGCTCCTCCACGCCATTAATCTTCAGCTTATAATAAAGGGCTTCACTTGTAAAGGAAAAACCTGAGATCATCCCGTTTTCAGGTGCTGCCACAACCATCTCTGCACCATCAATATCAGGAGCTGTTTTGGATGTTTTCCTGATCTCAAACCCTGGAGCATCTTTTGCCGTGTAAAGGTAAAGTTCATCCCCTCTTACATTAAAATCCTGGATCCTGTCCTCACTCCTTGTTAGGGGGGTCCAGTCAAAACGCATATTCCGGCTGAATGCACCGGGATCGGCATAAAACAACTTCAGGTACCTGTCAACTGTACTGAGCAAGAGATAATAATCATCTTCATCATTGTCATAAATGATCACAGGGATCTCTTCCGGTCGCATCTCAATGGAGGGATAGCTCTTAGATGAAAACACTATCGCATCCGCTTCCTGCGGATCGCCAGGTTTGTGATGATAGATCTTCGTATTGAGCATTCTATCCGGATCGTGCACATTGGATGAATTGGTCTGTCCGTACAAAAGCCCCTTCCCCTTTCCGAGCCATGTAATGCCTCCAAACACCCGCTGTAGCCTGTCATCCAATACTTTACCAGATTCCACATCTATAATGATACCGGTCAGACTTTCAGATCCGTTTGGTGCCAGTCCTACCAACACCGTTTCTCCAACGATGTCTGGCTTGTAGGTCCCGATCACAAAGGTGATACCAGGCTCCCCCTGGAAGTCAGCCGGATCATACAAAAGCACCTCCTCCGTTTCATAAGCGTCCCGGTAGTATAACTTACCGAATTCATCTTCCGGTGTCATCTTGAGATAAAAATACCTTCCGTTCTCAGAGATGCTGAGTCCATAAACCCTGTCGGAGGAACGCCCGTCAAATTCAGTATACAATTCGATCAATGAACTTCTGCCGGGGATCCCGTCAATCACCTTCTTCGAGTAATCAGCATACGCTTTCATCCAGTTCAGGAAGAGGGTGTCATCCATGTTTTCCATGTACCTGTATGGATCCCGGATCTCCACGCCAAAGTAGGTATCCGTGACCGGTTTGACCGGGGCAAGCGCAGGACGGTCATCCCTTCCACACCCGGAAAGAAAGATTGCTGGAATCAGCGAACAAAGTATTAAGCTTCTCATTTTTAAATTTTTACAATAGGAATATGCCCTAAAAATGGCTGTATTCAGGGTCTAAGTGGTAAGTATAGCAATAATATGGAATATCCTTCAGAAATACAACTCCGCGAACACCTCGGTAAATAGTATGCAGTCAGTTCCTGTCATCCAGTATTAAATTCATTAACTTTACTTCCGGTAAAAAACAGGAATGGCAAGCAAGAAAAAAAGATCTGCACTGAATGTGGCCCGCGGGGTGAACCAACCTTCACCGGTCAATGAACAGGCAATTGAAAAGATCAGGTCGTCAAGGAAAACAGTCATCGATCCGGATGAGCTGTTCAGCGGTCTCCGATCGGGAAACACCAATGCACTTTCAAGGGCCATCACACTTGTTGAAAGCTCTCTTCCCGGGCACATGGAGATTGCCCAGGCACTGATCAAAAAATGTCTTCCGCATGCCGGAAATTCTCTCAGGCTCGGCATCACTGGCGTACCGGGAGCAGGCAAAAGCACCTTCATTGAATATTTCGGAAGCTACCTGCTCAATCTGGGCCATAAGATCACAGTTCTCGCTATTGATCCAAGTAGTGTCCGATCAGGCGGATCAATTTTGGGAGACAAAACCAGGATGGAAACCCTGGCAGGTGAAAAAAATGCATTTATCAGGCCGTCACCATCAGGTGGTACACTGGGTGGGGTGGCCAGGAAGACCCGCGAGTCGATTATCCTTTGCGAAGCTGCAGGGTTCGACACCATCATTGTCGAGACAGTAGGGGTGGGACAGTCTGAAACAACAGTGCATTCCATGGTGGACTTCTTTCTTGTGCTCATGATCCCGGGTGCCGGAGATGAACTGCAGGGAATGAAGAGAGGGATCATGGAACTGGCCGATGCGCTGCTGATCAACAAGGCCGATGGCGACAATATTGAAAGGGCTGAAAGGGCAAAGGCTGAATTTGTGAATGCCCTTCATCTTTATCCGGTTCCGCCGTCAGGATGGGCTCCCCAGGTAAAAACATGCTCCTCCCTGGAAGGTACCGGCATCAGGGAGGTATGGGAGATGATCAAAGCCTACAGTCAGCATGCCGGTCAGAACAACTATTTTACCCAACGACGCACGGAACAGAATTCCTTCTGGATGTACCAGGCGCTCCAGGAGGGACTGAAAAGCAGGTTTTTCAATGATCCGGTGACCAGGAATCGTTTGGATGAGCTTGAAGAGCTGATTAAAACCGACCAGGTGAGTAGTTTTGCAGCGGCCAGCGAACTCCTGGAGAACTATTTCAACCGTAAAAAAAGCAAATAATACTGCTGGCTTTTTTATTGAGCTGAACGGGTCGGTTCAGACCCACCTTAACCTTTTTTAAGAGCTGGCAGCTGGTGTTCCTGAAAAAAGATCGTATTTTTGCTTCCTTACAAACCATCAGATAATACCACATTATGAAAAAAAGCATCATTCTTCTCATGGCAATTGCACTGATTGCCTGCAATAACGAAGAGGGTTACAAGATTAAAATACAAATGGAAGACCTGGCAAATGCCAGTGTTGCCCTGAAACAATATGTCGACGGAGAAATGGTCACACTTGACTCTGTGGTCCTGGATTCAACGGGTACCGGCGAACTTGCAGGTGTCATAGAAGCACCCGAAATGATGTACCTGGGAGAATCCGGAAACCGCCAGTCTCTACCGATATTCATGGACAATTTCAATTATTCGGTCTATGGCACATTCGAGGATGTCAATATCGACGTGGATGCCGGTCCGCAGGCAGAATTCAACATATATAAGGATGGCACCAAACCGTTCGAAGAGGAAAAATCGCGCGTACTCGAGGTATATTACCAGGCAAGAGGTGCCGGTGTCGATCAGGACAGCCTCCAGGTGATCCTCCAACCCTATTACGAGGCAAGTGAAAAACAGGCAGCGTACGACTCTGTTTACATGGCCGACAATCCCTCTTCACCTGTTACCCTCTACCTGCTGAGAAATGGTTTCCACGGGATGTCCGATACTGAGCTCCAAGGTGCACTTGAAGGTTTCGGACCTGAACTCCACGGAACCTCTTATTATGCATTTCTTTCAGACTATCTTGAGAAAATGAAAAGCGTAAAGGTGGGAAGTGAATACATCGATTTTGAACTGCCCGACACCACAGGCAACATGGTAAGCCTCTCTGATTACGTAGGCGATGGTGTGTTGCTCGTCGATTTCTGGGCTTCTTGGTGCGGACCCTGCAGGAGAGCCAATCCAGGCGTTGTTGAAATATACAGGGAGTTCAATGACCGGGGATTCGATATCGTCGGGGTATCTCTCGACCGTGACAGGGAAAAGTGGCTGGAGGCCATTGAAGCTGACACCCTGACCTGGAACCATATGTCGGACCTCGAATACTGGAATTCCAAGGCAGCAGACCTTTATGCGGTAAAGTCAATACCGCACACGGTTTTGCTCGACAAAAACGGAATTATCATTGCACGTAATCTTTCTGAAGATGAACTCAGGGAGAAGCTTGAAGAGCTTCTCTGATCCTACATTCCGTATTTTTCCTTGAAATACTCGTATGTAGCCAGCTGTGAGCGGAGGTCAGGCAGTTCATTGCACACCCGCACGTTCAGCAGGTTTTCATCGATGGCACTTGCTTTTACATTGTCTGAAAGCTGGATGTTCAATACATCCAGGAGCTCCTCCTTCAGGGTTTCATCATAGATGGGAAACACACATTCAATACGTCGATTCAGGTTTCGCTTCATCCAGTCGGCCGACCCCATAAATATCTTCGGTTTTCCATCATTATGGAACACGAAAACACGTGCATGTTCGAGGAAGCGATCCACGATCCTGATCAGCCTGATATTCTTACTGTAGGGTTGGTTGGGCTTCAAGATGCATATCCCGCGAACGATGATATCAATCTCCACGCCGGCCTCACTGGCACGATACAACTCCTCTACAAGGGGAATGTCCTGCAATCCATTCATCTTCAGTAGGATGTACCCGTCTTTTCCGTCTTTCACATTTTTTACTTCCTGCCTGATCAGGCTGGTAAACTGATCCACCATATTGAAACCGGGCACCATGATATGGTCAAATTTACACTGGTAAGTCTGATCCTCCAGGTGCTTGTAAAGGTCTTTGACCTCATTGACGATACCGATATGTGAGGTAAACAGACCATGATCCCCGTAAAGCTTGGCAGTCTTCTCATTGAAATTCCCGGTACCCAGGTAGACCTGGTCTCCGATCTCACTCTCCTCCTGCCTGATCACCAATGCGATCTTGGCATGAACTTTCAACTTCGGAATACTGTAGAGGATCCTGATACCAGCTTTCTTCATCTCAGATGCCCACTCAAGGTTGGCCTCTTCGTCGAATCGTGCCTTCAACTCAACAAAAACGGTCACTTTTTTACCATTCTCGGCGGCATTAATGAGTGCCTTGATCACTGTTGAGTTTTCTGCCACCCTGTACTGTGTGGTCTTGATCTCTTCCACGGTCTGATCACGTGAAGCTTCACTCAGAAAATCGATCAGGTAATCGTACCGCTGGTAAGGAACACTTAGCATCAGGTCCCGGTCATGGATCAGGCTTGCAATGGATCCCTCGTGCTCCTCGATGGAAGGAATTGGAAGTGGCGGCCACTTTTCGATCTCCAGTTCCGGGCTCCGGGGATTGGGGAAACTGAAAAAATCCCTGAAATTATGTTTGCTTCCACCTTTCACCAGGATGTCCCTGTCGAGGTAGAACGATTTGACCAGGTAGTCGAGCAATTTGTCCGGCATTCTGCGGTCATATTGGAACCGGTTGGGTTTACCCAGGGACCTGTGCTTACGGAGGTCTTCGATGACATCGATCAGATCCTCCCCTTCATAATCGTCATATTCCAGGTCTGCGTCCCTGGTAAGTTTGATAGAATAAAAATTATTTACAATGTATCCCGGGAAGATCGCCTCAACATGCCGCATGATGAGGTCTTCGAGAAACATGATTTTGTAGTGCCCGTCATGGGGAGGCAACTCAATGAACCTGGGGAGGTTTCTGTCGAGTGGCACCTTAATAATGCCGTATTGCTCCCTTCGCTTTCCGGTCTTCTTATCAAAACGGTCCCTGATCACCATCTCAAGTGCCAGGTAAACATTGCCTGTCTGCAAAAACGGCCTGATCCGGTGCTTCAGTAAAAGTACAGGCTGGATCTGGGTCAGCACCTCGATAAAGAACAACTCCCTCAAAAAGGCCTCTTCCTCATCTGAGAAATGATCCGTGGCACCGACGATTTGTATTTTGCTTTTCTTCAGGGCTGGCACGATCTCATCCTCGAAAACCTTGTGAAAGATCACCTGCTGCTCTGATACGATTTCGTTGATCTCATGAATCACCCTGGCAGGCTGCACCCGCTTTATATGTTCCGGGAATCGCTTCTCCTGGCGAAGCATCTGTTTGTAGTAGCTTACACGGACAGAATAGAATTCCTCCATGTTATTCGAGTATATGGCCAGGAACTTGATCCGCTCATATAAAGGCAGAGAACGGTCCATCGCCTCTTCCAATACCCTGTAATTGAAAGACAGCCAGCTGATATCCCGGTTGAAGTATTCGTAATTGGCCATATAAACTCATTGTCCGGATTTGTCCCGGATAACAAAGATAAGAAATTCGCTGAGTTGAAGGTCAAGATCAGCTCACAACCACCTCGCCCCGGATCCGCAGGATCAGGTTACTTCTCTTTGGATCGTTGGTGATGATCGTGACGTTCTTGTTCTGGTTGCCACGTTTGCCGGCTGAATTGAAAATGGTTTTGATCTTTACCCTTTCACCCGGTTCAACCTGCTTTTTCTCGGGTTGTACTGCTGTACAACCGCAGGAGGCCTTGATCTTCCTGATATAGAGTGTTGAATTCCCCGTATTTGTAAGAACAAAGTCATGCTCGAACTTTTCATTTTGCTCAAGCTTACCGAAATTCACCTCTGCATCATCGACAGTAACCTGTGGGGCATTGGCCAGCTCAGCAGCAGACATACCCGAGAAATCCTCGATGATATTTGCCGAGACGACCAGGCGATAGTTCCTGTCTGATTTGCCATTGACACGCACATTGACCCTGTCGATCAGCATTCCCCAGTCTCCCTTTTCCGCCGCATCATATGTGGCAATTATATACCCTTTTTCTCCTGGCTTCAGGGTCTCCGGGACAAATTTCATTTTCATGTGTGAAGGCACCCGCTCAAATCCAGCCATGAGCTTCTGATCTGAATTATTGATCACCTCCAGACGGTAATCTTTCTCATCGCCATTCTTCACATTCCCGAAGGCAAGATGGTTGGCCTTCAGCCGTAAGCCTCCCATACTGTACCGGTAATCATCCTCGATGGTCCTGGGCTTTGGTGTGACGACTCCCTTGATCGTTAGCTTCGCCCTCCCCTGTTCGGCGTTGGAATCCACATAGAGATACTTTGTGAATGCATTGGGCCTCCCTGCAGGATTATAGGTAGCTGCAACAAACCCCTTTCCTCCCGGAGGTACAGGTTGTTTGGTCCAGTCGGGTGCTGTACACCCACAAGTGGCAGATACATTTTGTATCAGCAGCGGACCCCCGCCGGTATTGACAAATTCAAACCTGTGCGTTACTTTGCCAGCCTCTTCCCTGATGGTTCCAAAATCATGGGTGGTGTTTTCAAACGATATGCTTGGGTTTTTTGATTGTGAAAAACCTGAAAAAATGATCGACACAAAAATGAGTCCCGAAATGATCCTTTTCATCTTATATATTTTTTCAACTGTGAAACAAAATTGAATGATCCTGACGATCACACACAAAATTAACGTTTATCCTCGTTAAAAGGTTGCAATGGTACCATTTTCTTTTTTCATTCAAAAATCAGGCCATCCGATTGAACTTCATTGTCATGAATAATGTTTATTTTTAAGCACTTTAGGAGATCGTTGTGAGAATTGATAAAACACTTTTCTTTCTGTACGTCTTTGTACTGCTCATCACTTCTGGAAGTCCTGCAGGAGCCCAGTTCTATAACGGCATGCAGATGACCTTCGGGAAGAACAGGGTGCAGTTCAGTGACAATTACTGGAAATTCTACCGGTTCGACAGGTTTGATGTCTATTCCTACGAGGAAGGAACCGATCTGTCACTTTATGTGGCCGATTTCGTGGAAAAAGAGCTCCCTTTAATTGAAAGGTTTTTTGATTATGAGATCGAACAGAGACTGATCTTCATCTGCTACAACAAAATGTCTGATTTCAGGCAGAGCAACATCGGACTATCCTCGGGTGATGAGGAATACAATACCGGGGGGACCACGGAGATCATCCAGAACAAAGTGGCTCTCTGGTTCCAGGGAGACCACGTGGAACTTGAGAGGCAAATCCGCGCCGCCATCGCAGAGGTGCTGATCAATGAGTACATGTTCGGCAAAGGCATGTTCTCAAATGTGGCCAACACAACCACCATCAATTTGCCCGACTGGTATGTGAAAGGACTCATCTCATTTGTGGCCAATCCATGGGACTACGCGATCGAGAATCGGGTCAAGGACGGCATCAATTCCGGCAAATTTGACAGGCTGGTGAAACTTACCGACGAAGATGCGGTTTATGCCGGACACTCACTGTGGAAATACATTGCCGACCTGTACGGCGCCCAGATCATTCCAAACATCCTCTACCTTACAAAAGTGAATAAAAGTGTGGAGGATGGTTTCATGTATGTACTCGGACAAAAAATTAAAGAGATCTCCAATGATTGGTCGGCCTATTACCTTGGAATGTACATGAGTGCCGATGAGAAGGGGGAATTCCCGGGAAAACAATTCAGGGTAATCAAGCCTAAAAAAGAGACCGTCATCCAGCGACCAGAGATCAGCCCCGATGGCAGATACCTCTCCTATGTGACCAACAGGGAGGGAAAATACAAGATATGGATCCACGATTCAGAAACCGGGAAATCCAGGAAAATTTACAGGCAGGGACAGCGCCTGGAACAGGTGACCGATTACTCCATTCCTGTAACAGCATGGCATCCCTCCGGGGAGATCCTCAGCTTTATCACTGAAGAAGAGGGAATCCTGCTGATCAACTACTACAATATCACCACCAAAGATGTGACCACCCGTACACTGTTCTTTTTTGAAAAGGTCCTCGAGATGGACTTTTCGCCCGACCGCAGGAAACTGGTCTTTTCGGCAGTATTTAACGGGCAGACCGATATCTACATTTATGATATTGCCTCCGCAACCAGTGAAAGGGTTACAAACGACCTTGCAGATGATTTTCATCCCCGATTCATTGATGATATGAACAGCATCTCGTTTACATCCAACAGGAGGTATGATACACTATATGTCGACAGGGAGGGACCTCCCAATAACACCACAACAGCTTTCTCCATTTTTGTGTACGATTATAAGAACAAGGAACGGGTGCTGCAGCGGATCTCTGAAGGTGACTATATCAACCACATGAAACCCGAAAGTGTCGGCGAGGACCAGTTTGTCTACCTGAGCGACAAGAGCGGAATCATCAATGAGTATTATGCTGAATATGACAGCACCATAGCGTTCATCGACACTTCGATTCATTACAGGTATTTTGCAAACAGCTTTCCAATTACGAATTACAACCGGAATGTCCTGGATATGGACTTTAATCCGGAAACGGACCAGGTGAGCAGCGTGGTCTATCACGATGGCAGGTACAACCTGTATCGCCGTCCTGCCGATCTGTCGAAAAAATTTGGTGACAGGCTAGAAAATACTGAATACAGGAACAGGCATGTGAACAGACTCTTACAGGAGGATTCTCTGCACCACGTTGAACAGGTGGTGATCCAGATGGATGAGATCAATAACAACCAGCTGATATTCAGGGAGGATACCATCCCGCTCCAGGAATTCAACATCAATATTAACAACTACATCTTTGAACGGGAAAAGGTGAAGTATTATAACGAACAGCTCAGGGACAGGGGAATCAAGATTGTCTACGACACACTGGAGAAAAAGGAGAGGGTATATATCGATTACAGGACAACATTCTATCCCGATAAGCTCGTGAACCAGATCGATTACAGCTTCCTGTATGACTCTTACCAACCCTTTACAGGAAGTGCATTTTACTTCAACCCGGGCTTTAACCTGCTGTTTAAAGTGGGTGCCAATGATCTATTTGAAGACTACAGGCTGGTTGGGGGAGTGAGGTTCTCAGCAGACTTCAACAGCAATGAGTACCTGCTGAGCTTCGAGAACCTTAAGAACAGGCTTGACCAGCAGGTGATCTTCCACCGACAGGTGATCAACAACCAATATGAAAACTCCCTTGTCAAAACCTTTACCCACCAGGTGCTTGGCGCAGTAAAATATCCGTTTAACCAGGTGCTGGCCTTGAAAGGAACAGCCTCCTTCAGGCACGACAATTCAGTGTTCCTCTCCACCGACATCTCGAACCTGGCGGAAGAGAACCTGCTGAAGGTATGGGGCGGCGTTAAACTCGAACTCATATTCGACAACATCCGGCAAATTGGTACAAACCTGAATGAAGGTACGAGATTCAAGATCTTTGCAGAGGCTTACAGGCAGATCAATGAACGGGAATCGGACCTCTACGTGGTGGGAGGAGATTTCAGACATTACATCAGGATCCACCGCTCCCTGATCTGGGCCAACCGGTTTGCCGCAAGCGGCTCTTTTGGAAGGAGTCCGCTGATCTATTACCTGGGAGGGGTCGATGACTGGACCAACCTGCTGATGATCCGAACCCCCATGTTCGATCAATCGGTCGACATCGACTATACCAGGAATTACTCCTACCAGGCAGTCGCCACCAACCTCCGCGGATTTGCACAAAACATAAGGAACGGAAGCAATTTCGCCCTGATCAACTCGGAGATCCGCTGGCCACTCTTCAGGTACTTTGCAAATCATCCCCTGAGCTCTGCATTTCTGAATGATTTCCAGATCGTCGGATTTGGTGATATCGGTTCTGCATGGACAGGGCTGCACCCCTATACGGGTCAAAACGCCTGGGATACCGAAACAATACCCAACAATCCGGAACCGGGAACACCCGTTGTTGTCAAAATCAATTCAAACCGATCTCCGGTGGTTGGCGGATTCGGAGTGGGGGTGCGCTCGCAGATATTCGGTTATTTTGTCAGACTGGACTGGGCATGGGGTGTGGAAAACAGGGAGATACAGCCTCGCATATTCTACTTATCTTTGAGCCTAGACTTCTGACCCATGGACCTGAAGAACCAGATAAAAGAAAATGCCGGGAAATACCTCGAAGAGGTGATCTCCATCAGGAGGCACCTGCACAGGAACCCGGAACTGTCATTCAACGAAGAGGAGACCTCTACCTATATACGCGGTCTACTGGACAAATGGAAGGTTCCTTATGAATTCCCCTTTGTCGGTACCGGTTTAGTGGCTTCCATCCGGGGCGAAATGACCGGCGGACCAGTCATTGCCCTGCGAACTGACATGGATGCCCTGCCCATCAATGAGGACGCGGGACTGGAATTTACCTCTGAAAACAAGGGCGTGATGCATGCATGCGGACATGATATACATATGGCCTGTTTGCTCGGAAGCATCATGATCCTGAATGAACTGCGATCACAGCTTAAAGGTACCGTCCTTTTCATCTTCCAACCGGGAGAAGAGAAACTTCCGGGAGGTGCCAAATTGATGATGGAAGAGGGTATCTTTAATAAGATCAGCCCTGATATGATCATTGCTCAACATGTTCTACCTGAAATGGAAGCCGGCACTGTTGGTTTCAAACCAGGGCCCTACATGGCCTCCAGCGATGAGATCTATCTTACAGTAAAGGGGAACGGTGGCCACGGTGCCCTTCCGGAGACGATCAACGACCCGGTGCTCATGGCTTCCCATATCCTGATCACCCTACAGCAGGAGATCAACAGGAAATCTCCGAAAAAAATTCCCACGGTCCTCTCCTTTGGTAAAGTGATAGCAAATGGAGCTGTGAACGTGATCCCCGACCAGGTGGAACTGGAAGGGACCTTCCGGACAATGAATGAAGAGTGGAGAAAAGAGGCGCACAGGCTGATTCGACAGATCGCAAAGGGGATCAGTGAAGGTATGGGAGGAACAGTGGATGTAGAGATCAGGCACGGATACCCGGTCCTGGTAAATGACCCGGACCTTACACAAAATTGCAGACAAAAGGCGATTGAACTGCTCGGAGAAAAAAAGGTGGTGGACATGGACATCAGGATGACAGCCGAAGACTTTGCATGGTACTCCCAAAAATACCCTTCCATGATGTACCGACTCGGAGTAAAAACTCCTGGCCAGGAGGAGATCTTCCCCCTCCACACTTCCAGGTTCAAAGCAGATGAAGCTGCCATCCAAACCGGTATCCAGACAATGAGCTGGCTCGCTGTCAGTCTCCTGAACAAATAACAGCATGCCCTGTAAGAAAGTGTTGTGCTGCCTGTTCCCCGGGCAATGATTCACTTTATTTGAGACACATGAACCCCCTGTTTTAGAACAATTCTAAATAAAGAAGTTTCCAACTTTGCTTTGTGGTTTTCAATAAATTGAATTTACTTTTGTACCAGTTTAATGCATTAAAATTTTACGACAATGGCTTATGTAATAAATGACGATTGTACTGCATGCGGCACCTGCATAGATGAATGTCCGGTTGAAGCGATCAGTGAAGGAGATATTTATGTCATCGATGCTGAACTATGTACCGACTGCGGTGCTTGTGCAGATGTTTGTCCGGTAGAGGCGATTTCCCCGGAATAGCCTGCAGGAAAAAACAAAAAAAAGCCATTTGCGATGCGAATGGCTTTTTTTTACACCTAAACTTCGATTGCACGAACTCTTACAGCCTGATCTGTAACAGATCCTCCCTCCTCTGCCACTGACAATTCAAGGATGGTTATTGAGCCCCTCGAAAATATTTCCTTATTTTTGTTGTATGCTCACGACAAGGGAAAAAATCTATACCATCATTTTTCGAACATTCACAAAGCCGGGGAAAGCATTTGACATTGCCCTGCTCATCATGATCGTGCTGAGTGTGTCCATCGTCGTCGTGGAAAGTATCGGTCCGCTCCGGGAAGCCTATCCGAAATTCTTTATCAATGCTGAATGGTTCTTCACGGCCATCTTCACTGCTGAATATATACTACGCGTCTATTCCCATCCGAAACCATTGAAATACATAACGAGTTTCATGGGGATCATAGACCTTCTCGCGATCCTGCCCACCTATTTCGGTCTCTTATTTGATTCGGCAAACTTCCTGCTTACGGTCAGGGCATTCCGACTGCTAAGGGTATTCAGGATACTGAAACTTTCAAGGTACATTACAGAAGCAGACCAGCTGGCAAGTGCCCTACGGCATAGTCTGCTTAAAATCATCGTCTTCTTTGAAGTGGTGCTGGTGCTGGTTCTTTTCCTGGGAACGATCATGTACATGGTGGAAGGACCGGAAAGTGGTTTCACCTCGATCCCGCAAAGCATCTACTGGGCGATCGTCACAATAACAACTGTAGGTTATGGCGATATTGCTCCGGCCACGGTGGCAGGCAAAATGATTGCCTCGGTTGCCATGCTAACCGGTTACTCGATCATTGCTGTGCCTACAGGTATTTTTACCATGGAGATCGGACGTGCAGTCAGGAAAAAGCAGGAATCGGAACACAAAGCGTGTCCCACATGCGGACATACAACCAATGATCCCAAAGATCGTTATTGCAGCCGCTGCGGAACCAAACTCGACTGAATTCCTTTGATTATTTTTGCATATAACGGATCATGACCAACCAGGTCAAATAAAATAACCAAAAAGATTACTAACTAACCAGGACGTACAAATGAAACATCTTATAACCAGGACCGCTGCATTGCTGGCATTGTTCCTGCTGTTACCCTCCACAGCCCAATCCCGCCAGGCCGACCCGCCCGAAAAACCCAACATCCTGCTTATCTTCATCGACGACATGGGATGGCCGGCAGTGAGCGCACTTGGAAATGAACACGTAACCACCACCAACATTGACCGCATTGCCAATGAGGGCATGCTATTCACCGATGCATATGTGAATCCGCAGTGCACACCTTCCAGGGCCTCCCTCCTCACGGGTCAGCACACCGCCAGGACCCGCTTCTGGCATGTCGTCGGCCGGTATGGCTATCCGTACATGCGCTTGGACGAACCTCCTTACGAGGAAAACCTCTCCAGGGAGGCATATACCCTTGCAGAGATGATGCAGGACAACGGCTACCGCACCGCCATCAACGGGAAGTGGCACCTCCACACCTGGGGATCAAGGTACCCCGATCCGGATGGCTATTATACCTACCTGTTCGAAAAAGCCAACCCTTTCTATGGCTGGGATTACAATACCATCCCCGAAAACATGCAGTATCACCAGCAGGGCGATAAAGGGGTGGACTTCCTCACCGATGAGGCTATCGGCTTCATGGATCAGTCTTCAGACCAGCCTTTTTTCATCTACCTTTCACACCATACCATTCACGGACCGGTCCTCGCGCCTGGAAAGCTGATTAAAAAATATCTCAGGAAAGGGTATCCTGAAGAGGGCGTGCATAATGCTACGTACCTGGCTGCCATTGAACATATGGACAACTCGGTGGGCAGGATACTCGATCACATGGATCAATCCGGACTGGCGGAAAACACGATGGTGATCTTTCTCACCGACAATGGAGGCGTGGACATGGAGTTCTCCAATGCACCGCTCAGGTATGGGAAAGGCTCCATGTACGAAGGGGGAATGCGGGTGCCAATGATGGTGCGGTGGCCCGGAAAAATCGATGCAGGTGCTGTATGTAATACACCGGTTCACGCCATCGACATCTACCCTACCCTGCTGGAAATTGGAGGAAAAAGGATGGAACAGGAATGGATCCTGGATGGCACCTCAATAGTTCCACTGCTCACAGAATCGGGGGAGATCGGGAGGGAAACACTCTACTGGTACATGCCCCTGTATGATGCAGCCTGGGGTGCCACCCCATGCGCCGTGATCCGGGAAGGGGATTATAAGTTGATTGAGTTCTTCGGCGACTACTGCGACCGGGAAGACGACTGGAAATATATACCACAAGGCAGGACAGAGCTCTATAACCTCTCCGACGATATCGGTGAAAAAAATGACCTGGCAGCAAACATGCCGGAACTCACCAGTCGATTGAGAGATGAGCTCTATGCCTGGATCTCGGAAATGGATGCCCCTCTGCCGATCCTCAACAAGAGATATGACCCCGGGAGAACCTGGGAACGCACACGCTATCCGCTGAACTTTAGACCCATCGTGGAGCATCCCCTGCCCGATATCACCCTGCCGGCAGATTCGGATTTTTCTTTTACAATTGACCCGGATACCTTCAGGGAGTATGATGATGAATCGCTTACATGGTTTGTATGCATGGAAGGCGGAGAGGTACTTCCTCATTGGATGAGCTTCGATGCGGAGCACTTTCGTTTCAGCGGGAAACCACAGGGTCCGGGCGACCATGTGATCGAGATCAAGGTACTGGATCCCCAGGGCGCTTCTGCAATTGACCAATTCACAATTAACTTTAATTAACATGAACAAGATCATCGCTCTTCTGACTTTTCTGGCAGCAACCGGTTTGAATGCACAGCAAAACCTCATCGTGAATACCGAAGGTAG